>CAZSXY010000008.1:50011-52530 GCA_964611395.1 uncultured Anaerolineaceae bacterium
TGGTGCTGGGGATTGGCTACGGGCTGCCGCTGCTGCCGCTGAGCGCGGTGTTTCTGGCAGCGATGCTCGTGCCACTCATCCAGCTTGCGGCGTTGCACCCGCGCGTAACCGTCTACGAGCGCGGCTTATGGGTCAAGCCGATGCTGTGGCGCGGTTGCTGGATTGCGTGGGACGCCGTCGACCGCTTCGAAGATCACACCCTGATCCGGCGCGGGACAACCAAAGCCGGGCAAAAACCACTGCGCGGCGAGCTGGTCGTCATCAAACGGGGGCTATCGTGGCCGTTCGCCGTCGTCGGCCTGATGGCGGGGCTGGGCTGGCGCACGCGAGTCTTCGGCATCGCCGCGCACAGCCACGTGGACTACCCCGGACTGCGCAGCGCGATCAAACGCGGGATGCCTCGCGCCTAGCAGGACGCAAGCGCCCGGCCTACACGCTACGTCAGCTATGGGGAATCGTCACCGTCTCCGGCCTCGTCCAACGCCTGCTGAACGCGGGCCTTCATCTGCTGGCGCTGGCGGGCACTCATGCGCGGCGTGGGGTCTTCATGGCCGATCAGCTTGTCGTACGCGTCACGCAGCATGTGGGCGCTGCGCGCCCAGGCATGGTGATTAACCACCCACTCGCGCCCCTTGCGCCCGATCGCTTCGCCGCGCTGCGGGTTTTCGAGCAATTCGAGGATGGCATCGGCGAAACTCTGCGGCGTATCGCGCAGCAGCATATGCTCGCCGTCCACCGCGTCCAGCCCTTCCGCCCCAATGGTCGTGCTGACGACCGGGCAGCCACACGCCAGCGCCTCCATGAGCTTGAAGCGCGTGCCGCTCCCGCTGCGCAGCGGGCAGACAAACATCGCGCTGCTTTGCAGGTACGGGCGCGTGTCGGGCACTAACCCGGCGACGGTGACAGCAGTCGTCGGATCATTGTGCAACGACAGAATCTCGCGGGGGGCGTCCTTGCCGAGCAACATGAGCTGAAAGTCGCCCCGGCGCTCGCGCACGCGCGGCAATATTTCTTCGGCAAAGTACAACACAGCGTCGGTGTTGGGGAAGTATTTGTAATCTCCCATGTAGATCGCGGTGCGGTTGTCACGCTCGACCGCCGGGTCTGGCCGGAAGAAATCCACATCAACGCCGTTCGGCGTGTGAACGGTGGGCACGCCGGGCGTTATTTTCCTGACGGTCGCTTCATCCACCTCCGACATGACGCCCACGACGGTCGCGTCGGCCCAGGCACGAGGCTCCCACACGCGCATTTTTTGCGCTTCCAACCAGATGCCGGGCCGGGTGTACCAGGGTTTGGCAACCCGCGCATGCTGGCCCCAGACCACGTACTCGATCGCGGGTTCGGATAGCAAGACCGGCATATCAAGCTGGAGGGGCAGGTTGGCCAGCATGTAGAAGGATTCGACATGGATCAGGTCGATGTGCTCCCCGGCCAACACGTCGGCGATGGCGCGTTCCATCTGGGGCGTGTGGTACAGGCGCACGGTGACGGGCTTGGGTGATGTCAGGCTGAGCCAGGCCGCCTTGATCGTGCCCGGACTTGGCGCTCGATCCACGACAACCAGGTCCACCAGCTCGCGCAGAGGCGTGAGATCAAACGCCCGCTCTTCTGGGCGGCCAAAGCACACCAGCGTAATCCGATAATCCTCGCGCAAGTGCCTGACCAGGTTGTACGTCCGGCTGCGCCCCCCGCTGTTGGGCGGATACGGCAGGTAGGGGGTGAGCATCAACACGTGTGGTTTGCGCATGGCTAACCTCTCCCGTATGATATGCGCGGCAAAGTGTACTGGCGCGCGCGCCGGACGTCAAATCATGTAGACCAGGGGTATGCAAACCGTCCCCCTCGTTCAAGAGCAAACAGGGCATAGGATCACCTGACCATGGACAACAGCAGAAAAGAAGCTCACCAGGCCGGAAGACTCCGCGCCATCCGCTGGGCGCAACAGCTTATGGAATCCGGCTTCGTCATTTTCGACACCGAAACCACCGGCCTGGGTCGAACAGCCGAAATCGTCCAGATTGGCATTGTCGATAACCACGGACACGCCGTCATGAACCAGTTGCTGCGACCGCAAGGGCCGATCGATCCGGGAGCGTCGAGGATTCACGGCATCACAGACGAACAGGTCAGCAATGCGCCCACATTCCCCGAAGTTTACGATTCCTTGCGGGCGATCATGGCGAACCGGATTATCGTCGCCTATAACGCCGACTTCGACCGCAAGATGCTGTATCAAACCTGCATGCGGTACGACCTCCCGATGATTAGCCCGAATGAAGCGCAGTGGACATGCGCCATGAAGAATTTCGCCCAGTTCCAGGGCACCATCAATCCGCGCTATGGAACATACAGATGGTATAAGCTGGCCGAGGCCTGTACATTGATGGGAATCGAGCCTCGCCCGGCCCATGATGCCGTAACGGATGGCATCATGACCCTTGACCTGATCCGCGCACTAGCCAACCTGGAGACGGAATAACAGCCAAAAGGTCGTCACGCGCAAGGGAACACCGGCA
>CAZSXY010000008.1:52630-69746 GCA_964611395.1 uncultured Anaerolineaceae bacterium
AACCTGGAGACGGAATAACAGCCAAAAGGTCGTCACGCGCAAGGGAACACCGGCATGATTCGTCGAGAGGAACCCGAAACAACCTGGGTCATTCACCAGGCAGCCCATGCCGCCATCGCGGGCCAGATCGCCGGGCACTGGATCGCCACCCCATACGGCAAGGCATCCCCGCGCGAAGACCTGCTGATCGCCGCGAGCGGCCACGACGCCGGCTGGGCTGCCGCCGAGCGCCAGCCACGCATCAACGCCCAGGGACAGCCGCGCACCTTTACCGAAATGGACCTCGATGAGCATTTTGGCATCTGGCAGGACAGCATCGAAGCGGTGTTCGTGCAAAGCCGCTACGCGGCCCTGTTGACCAGCCTGCACTGCAGCGCCCTGTATGACATGCGGCTGCGCTTTGTGGACGATCCACCAGAAGATCAGGCACGCATCCGCGCCTTTCTCCGCGAGCGGCAGGCGTGGCAGGACGATCTGATCGCGGCCCTGCGCGACAACCCCCGCTATGCGCCCGCCGTCGCGCCGGACGCCCTGGCGACTAACCTGCGCCTGCTGCAGGTGTGGGACTACCTGTCGCTGCTCGTGTGCATGAGTCCTGTGCATAAGCAAACCATAGAGGACGTGCCACTGGGCAACGAGCACCGCGCGACATTGCGCATCGCTCCACGCGGGCTGCGCGGGATGGCCATTACCCCGTTCCCGCTCGATGCCCCGCTGACCGTCTGGATCGAGGCGCGGCAGGTTTGCGGCGGGCCATTTGCCGGTGATGCTGATTTACAGGCCGCCCTTTGCCACGCCCCCTACCAACCGCTCGTGTTCGAGTTCTGCCCGTTAGAACCCACCGGGCACAAGGATCAGGAGTGAGGGATCATGACTCTCGGCGCAACCAACCTCAAAGTGCTCATCCTCGATACCGACTTTTATGCGCGCCAGGCCATCAACAGTTACCTGGCCTGGGACCGGCGCACGCGGGTCGTACACATGGCCGACACGATCGAGTCGGTCCGGGAATACGTGCGCTCGGTGGACGAGTCCGAGTGGCCGGACGTGGTGCTGCTCGACGCGCAAGCCGCCGACACGCCCAAAGAACTGGCGCAGCTTGTCAAGCACATCGAGGACACGATCCCCAACGTGATGACGCTTGTCCTGGATCGCAAACTGAATATAGAGACGTTGCGGGCGTGCGAACAGGCCCGCGTCAACGGCTACCTGCTGCGCAACGAACTACGCATTCGCATCGCTTCGGCCATCTGCTGGGCGCAGGAACACGACTTCGTGGTCACCCAAAGCGTGAAAGATGCGTTGCAGGACAGGTTCGAGGGACGACTGTTCCGGGCTGAGGTCGTTCCGGAACGGCGCGAATACCCGGAGCTGACGGCGCGGGTGCGGCAGGCACTCCAACTCTGCGTGGTTGAGGGGATGTCGGCGGAACTCGCCGCCGACGAAATGGGCATCAGCCCCCACACCATCCGCAGTTACGTCAAAGAGGGGTATCGCATTCTAGAAGCATACGACGACACCATCTACCCCCCCGACCTCAGCCCGCAAGAAAAAGCGTTCATGCGGATCACGGCCCTCGTCGAAGAGACGGAAAACACCACCGGGCCAGACTCAGCGCCGTGAGTTGTCGCCAGAGTGTCGCTCTGGGGCAAGCCCGGCTCGCAATGCCGCGATGGCGTCTTCCAGTTCTTCCAACCGCATGATCATCGCCGGAGGAATCGAGTGCGCCGGCAAGCTGGCCAGCAACTCGGCATATTCGCGTTCCAACGCAGCCAAACGCACCGCGCGATCCGCATGTTTTCCCTGTGGCATGACAGGTCCCCTAACCGTTTAGAAACAAAGCGTGCTATCTACATTTGCCCCAACTGCTTCAAGCCCTACGTTGAGGACAGGCAACAGAGTGTGCGGCACCCTTCACCGCGTTGTCGGCCCCTCAGTACTCGGTGCGAAATGTGTAAGTGATCGTCAGGGTCTCTCCCGCCGCCAAACTCACTTCCCACCGCAGCAGATTGTCTTGTTGGCGCTCTGGCTCAAGTGAGTATTCGAACTGCCAGGCGTTTTCTTCCCACCGATCCAGGATAATCAGGTCTCTATCTTTGTCGCCGAAATTCTGCACCTCTAGCACCACCGTATGCAGGTAGTAGTCGTTTGCCCCTCCATGGTATTCCTCGCTCGCGGTCCGGTGCACACGCACATCGGGCACGCTGCCAACCGTGACGCTACCTTCGCTGCCAACGGGCGTCCGCTCGATATAGTCGCTGCCGACGAATAGCCCATCTTTGTAAGTCCGCACAATGCCTTCGGTAAGCGGCGTTTCGGTTGTGTTGCGTACTTTGAAGATCACAACTGCCGCCTGGTCATCAGCAGCATTCCACACCACCAACCGCCGTGCGGGCAGTGTTGCATCGACCAGCCCCGTAAAAACCATGTCACCCGGTTCTGCCGACAATGTGCCCAACGCATACACATGCTGCAAATCCACCGATCCCACGCCGAGCGTAGGCAGCGCGACCGATGACTCGGCAGCATAACCGACTGCGTATTGATTCATCGTGATCTGGTCCGCCTGACTCACTTGCTGGCTCAAGTCGATCCGCCCAGCAACCAGATAGACCGTCGTCGCATCAAACACCAGCGTGTTGTTTTCGATCTTGGCGAAAAAGGCCAACGCCACCGACTCGTCACTGAGGATGGTCATGTCATACGTCGGTGTCCAGTGCGCACCAGACATCATGTATTCCAACATCACGGCCCGCGTCTCGGCATTTTCGTCCACGCTCTGCGGATCCCATGTCAACGCATAGGACATGCCACCTGCCCCGCGTGCGGAGGCAAGATCGTAGCGGTAAGCGGCCTGACTGAAATAGACTTCAGCCGTCTGCGGTATGATCCGGTAGTCCCGTACACGCGTGCCGTTCTCAGTCAGGATCAAAGTATCCGGAAAAGTTCCCGGTGGAAGCAGTACGCGCACTTCCTCGTTGGGCAGCGTCACAGCATCCCGCACAAAGACCACATCGTTGAGATATAACGCCACTTCATCCGGTTGGCTGGCGTAAGATATTCCACCGGTGCTGCGTGGTGGCCTGGCATGAGTCAGGTCTGCATTGGAACCCAACACACCAACAAACACCGCGATCACGATCATCCACATCCATGATTTGCGCATTGCAATACCTCCCCATAGATTCACCAACAGAAGCAGGCACAATCATGCCCGTATTCTACCACTCTACCGCTATGGGGAATTCTTGTTTATGCACTCATCACAGATGCGGACGAGCATCCCGGCCCATCATCGCGGATTCCTCGCGGCGCATCACCGCCTGCCCCGGACACACCGGGATGCAAACCATGCACCCCCAGCAGCGACTCATGTCGAGAAACGGCGCTTCGCCCCGGTCGATGATGCGAATCGCGTTGCCCCGGCAGGCGCGGCGGGCCAGGCACTCCTCGCAAAGCAAGCAACGCGTTTCGTCAATCACCAGTTCATTGCCGTTTCGAGCAGTGCCGTTCGTCATCGCGCATCCTTGAAGCCAGCACAGCAGCGTCATCTAACCGTCATCTATTAGATGCACAATCCACCCGCCAGGACGCATCTTTTCCATGCCTCCGCCAGACACGTGGAGATAATAACCAGACAAAGCGCCTATGAATAACGCTGGCGTATGCACAGCGCCAGCGACGCTAACGCTCAGAAGGGACCCTCATCGGCAGTGGGATCGCCCAACAACCGCCTGATTGTCCCCCAAACCGTGAACCGGCGCATATAAGCGAGATTCTCCGGTGTGAAGGGGCGCGGCGCGATGCCGAAGACCTCGGTCAGGGCGTTGTGTTCGACCACGTTGTCCACCTTGAGCATGTCAAGCAAGCCGGTGGTGACCGGCGGGTTGGGCAAAACCCACGCCATCAACCGGATTGCCGGGCGCAGCAGCGGAACCGGCACATTGACCGTCCGGCGACGTGCGCCGAGGGCCGCCAGCACGCACGCGACGATCGCGGCATAGGTCAGCACTTCCGGGCCACCGAGCGCGTATTCGTGGCCGATGGTCTGGTCATCATCCAGGCAGCGCGCAACGGCTTCGACCACGTCACCCACCCACACCGGCTGGAACTTCGCCCCGCCATCGCCCACGATGGGGAAGATCAGCGGCGTGAGCCTGATCAGGCGCGCCTGCACGTTGGCGAATTCGTCCTGCGGCCCCCAGATGGCCGACGGGCGCAGGGCCGTCCAGTCCAGACCGGACGCGGCAACGTATTCCTGTGCCCGCCCCTTGCTCGCCAGAAAGCGGTACGGCAGGCTGCTATCGGCCTCGTTCTGGCTCATGTTGATGAAGCGCCGCACGCCAGCCGCCTGCGCCGCATCCACCATGTTGATCGTGCCCTGCGTGTTGGTGCGTTCGTAGTCGCCGCGCCGCTTTTCGATGGCGACGGCAACCAGGTGCACGACGGCGGTCACGCCCTCCAGCGCGGGAGCGAGTGTGTCCGGCTGCGTGACATCACCGCGCACGATCGCGATCTGGTCGCGGAGATCACCGAGCCGGGCCTCCGCCTTCGCCGAGGTGCGCACCATCGCCCGGACAGACGCGCCCCCTTCGACCAATCGCCGCACGAGGTTGTTGCCGACAAAACCTGACGCGCCTGTAATGAGGATCATGATGACGCGTTCCTTTCCTGTGACCGGTGATCAGTTGTCAGTGATCAGTGATCAGTTTTCGGCGGGTGACCTTGAACACGGAAAACCGATCACTGACAACCGAAAACTGAAAACTGATTACCGATCACTGATCACTCTCCACAATCATCGTACGGTTAGCGGCGGCAGGGGCAGCACATCCCCCACCGGCTCGCCGTCCACCGCCACCGGCAGGCGATCCAGCGGGGCGTCGATCGGGTAAAAGCCCACCACCAGCGCATATTCACCAGGTAGCGCACCAGGCGGCACGACCAACCCGTGTGTGTCGATCACCGTCTCGCCGGGCGTCCAGGTTGTCGTCGGGGCGCGGTTGTTGGCCGGTTCGGCGTCATGTTGAGTGGCCAGCGTCCCATCCGGCGCGAGAAGCTGCACGGTGACCTTGTAGCGGGCCGCCAACGGCGCGTCGGCCACCCAGAACAGCGTCACCCCGACCACATCGCCGGGCCGGACACGTTCGGCACTGAGGGCATAGCCGGTCAACCGGATCGAGTCGCCGAAGCGCGCATCGGTGCCCACGTCGGGCGCGTCCGGTGCGGCATCGAGCACGGCGTACTGCGCCAGCCGCACGCCGCCATACCACGCCGAGGCCACCGGGTACGCTTCGGCGTCAAGCGTGGCCTGCACGACGCGGTTAGGATCGCGCTCCTCCTCGCCCCAGAACAATACAAAGATGCGGCGGTGCTGGCGCATCACAGCCTGCACATCGGCGCGCGTCTGCGCATCGTCCCCGCCCAGGCCGCGCGGCAGTTCGTAGACCGGCGCGTCGCCGTCGTAATAATAGGTGAACACTTCGACCTGGTTGGGCGCATCGAGGATGATCGCATCGCCGGGACGTGGATCGGCGGTGATGGCCGCCGCCATCGCCCGGTAGTCGTCGCGAGCATAGGCCGGATCGTTATACAGGGCATCCAGCGCCTGGGCCTGCCCGATCGCCACCAGGAAGGCGCACACCGCCGCCAGCATCCGCAGAATTGCCCGTGTCTCCTGGCGGGTGAACAGGCCCAGCGCGGCGCGGGCCTGCGCCTGACCGTTTGCCGCAGCCTGCCACAACCGGCACACGCCTTCGCCAAGCAGCAAGGCCAGCGCAATCTGAGCGGGGAGCAAGAATTTCAGGTTGGCTTCGCGGTATGCGCCGGAGCCAAGCAAGGCCATTACCACTACGGCCAGCCAGATCACCGGCAGCCCCCACCGCTCGCCGCCCGGCCATATCGCCGCCGCCACCAGCACGCCCGGCCACAAAAAACGCAGCCAGATCACATCCCCTGCCGTGTTGCCATACGTGATCCAGGTCAGCACAGTGCGCACCTGCTCATCGAGCGCCAGGCCAACACCGGCGCGCGGCCAGGTCGTGACCTGCTCCCAGGCGGTCGGCAGCCAGGGCAGGAATAGCACCAGCGCCAGCGCATTGAGGGCCGCATAGCCGGTCACCATCCGGCGCAGCGCGGGGGAACGCGCATCCGTGCGCCGCATCCAGACCAGCCAGATCGCAAACAGCACGCCCTGCGCGATCAGGGTGAAGGGGAATGTGTACTGGGTGTACAATCCAGCGGCGTTGATCAGCGCCAGCGCAAGCGCCCACCGCCAGGCCGCTTTCTCGCGATAGGCAGCCGCCACCAACCACCGCACGAACACCCACAGGCTCGCCGCGCTGAGCAGCGCGAGTTGGGCGTACATGCGCGTTTCCTGGCTGTACGTTACGGCGAACGGGCTGAGCGCGACGAACAGCCCCGCCCAGTTCCCCGCCGCACGCGAGAACAAAGCCCGCCCCAGCGCGATGGCCAGCGCAACAGTCAGCACGCCCTGCAACGCCGAGAGCGCGCGCAGCCCAAACTCGGACTCGCCCGCTGCCGCAATCCACGCTTTGAGCACGAGGTAATAGCCCGGCGGGTGAATGTCGCGCCCGGCGGCATCGATCAGGTCGCCAACGGATCGCTGCGCGAGGCGCAAACTGTTGCCTTCGTCGTTCCACAGCGATTGCGTTTCCAGGTGGTGGAAGCGCACCGCCACCGCCACCAGCAGGACAATCACCGGCAGCAACCAGGGAACGTGTTGCCACGATTGCAAACGCCATGCGAACGAGGCTCCACTGCGCCACACTCGCCCCATACGACTGCCTTCCACCGCAGAAACTCCTAAATCGCCGGGCGGCCCAGCCGGACATAGACGGCGTGACCGAGCACGAACACCACCACCAGCACCCCCACGATACCGGTCAGGAACCAGGGCAAGCGCCGTCGCCCGGTGTGATCGATGACGGCCAGGCTGTCCAGGCCCGACCAATCACCCGCCGCGAGAATAACGGTATGCTCGCCCGATGCGAGCGCTTCCGCCAGCGCGACGCACCCCGGCCCGCCTGCGGCCAGCGCCAGCGTCCCGGTTGCGCCGCCGTCAATCGTGAAGCTCACCTCACGCGCCTCCGGCAGCGCCTTATGGCACAGCATGACGGCGGTTCCGTCCACACGAAACGTGCGCGTCTCGCGGCCATCTGGCCCGATCGCGCGCACACCGTGCGACGCCAACCCGTGCCGCCCCGCGCCGATCACTTTGGGAAAATCGCCGGTCATGTAGGCTTTGAGCGACTCGTAAACGGGCGTGGGCGTGAAGTCGGGTTCCAGCAGGCGGAAGTAATACCAGCTCTGGCCGCGCTCGGAGTCGTCGGCGCGTTTGAAGTACCACCAGTTGATCACGCCGATCCAGGGCCACTCGTCGATGGCGCGTTCGTAGGCTAGCGGGGCCCATTCGGCGGCCTGCGCCATCTCGACACGCCCGTAGCGGTCAAGATCGGCAATGGCGGGATCGTTGGGAACGGGGTTCCAGCCCGCCTCGCTGATCCAGATCGACTTGTGAGCGTCGCCGTTGGCAACCATCACATCGCGAATCCACAGGTGGCGCTGGTAATTGACCGTCACCTGCCGCAAGCGGCGATCCGTCGGGCCACTCCACAGCCCGTAGCCCTGCACGCTCAGCACGTCGAAGCAGTCGCCCGCGCCCGCCTGGTACATGCGCTGCAAATACAGCACGTCATAGGCATTGCGCCCGCTGAGATCAATCGTGGGGCCGAGCGCGCCGGTGATGACGACGTTAGCGGGATCGATGGCCTTCAGCGCATCATAGGTGCGGCACAGCAGGTCGGTGTAGGCTTCGGCGCTGACCGTCTGGTCGCCCCATTCCGGATAGAGATTCGGCTCGTTCCACACCTGGTAATAGCGCAGCCGCCCCTGGTAACGCGACGCGACGGCCACCGCATAATCGACAAAATCCTGCACGTCGGCGGGGGGCATGTAGCGGTTGGTCACCCCTTCCGGCAGGCTCCAGACCGGCATCGGGCCACTCAGCCGGGCGATGATCTCCAGCCCGTACTCTTCGGCCAGATCGACGATGTGGTCGTATTTGTCCCACGCGCTGATCGCGCCGTGAATGTCCAGGTGACGGCGATCCATGAAGTCGCCCTTGCCGTGAATCTCGATATCTTCCCAGGGGAACTGCTGGCGCATCCAGTGAAAGCCCGCCCCGGCGATCATTTGCACCTGGCGCTCGCGCTTTTCCGGCTCGACCTCGTTTTCAAGGAACGTGTTGACGCCAAACGGATTCACGTCCGCCAGCGGGATGGCGGCATACGGCTGCGTGTCCGGCTGCGTGCGCGTCCAGCGCATGACGTACTGCCCGAAGCCCAGCAGTTGTTCGAGCGGCTCGGTCTCGCCGGTGACGCTCCAGAGATACTCGTACACCATACCCTCATACGCCAGATCAAGGGCAAGGGCCGCGCCGCCAGCCAGGGCGACCAGAGCAATCACGGCCAGCGTGCGCAGCCGGAAACCAAACAACGTGCGTGCGGGGGCGGAAATCATCTCGTTCATGGCGGGGATTATAGAAGCTGGACGGGGGAATCACAACCATGCCGCGCGGCGCGCCAGCAACGGTCACCCGGCAGCATCCCGACGGCGGCGCATAGGACAAGCGCACATGATGGCCACTAAAACGGGTTTACAATGAAAGTAGCGTATCGCGGCTACTGGCCGCCAAACTTTGGAGGATTACCAGCCATGCGCCAACACGTCCGATTATGGAGTCTGAGGCTCTTGAGCGCTCTTCTGGCCATCAGCCTGCTCGCCCCAGGGCTGATCCCGGCAGTACAGGCTCAGGGGAACTGTGGGGACGCTCCTGCGCCGCGCCTGATCGTGGGCGGCGCAGGCTTCGTCATGTTTACCGACGGAAACCCGCTGAATGTGCGCGACGTCGCAACCTTAAGCGGGGCCGTCACCGGCCAACTGCCGGAGGGAACGTCCTTCAGCGTGGCGGATGGCCCCGTGTGCGCCGACGATATTTTCTGGTGGCGCGTCACGGCGAATGCGCTCAGCGGGTGGATCGCCGAGGGAGTCGCAGGCGAATACTTCGTCGAACCCCAGGCGACCATCGTACCACCACCGCCCACCGTACCGATCAGACCAGCCAGTGAGCCGTTCTTTTCCTGGAACTGGGCTGCCTTCGTGGGCGATTCATGGATGAAAGACATCCCCGACCCCATGACGATCGCGCCGCCAGCGACCTATGCCGGTGATCTGCCGCCGCTCCCCATCGATCTATCGCAGGTCACGTTCCTGGATGATGCGAATTTGAACGAGGCGCAACGCGCGCTGCTGGCTCAAAACGGGTTTGTCGTTGTCCCCGCGGGATTCGACCAGTTTCACGAGGCGTACCGGGAAACCGAAACCTGGTGGGCCATTCCCCCCGACTACAACTGGGAGGCCGATCCTGCCACGCAAACGCCCGGCCACGCGTTCTTCGTCACGACCGATGCCATGCTGCATGCGCTGCATTATATCTTCGACAACCTGCTCACCGACCTGGAGAAAGAAGCTTTCCACGCTATCGTGACGCATGAAGTAGTCGTTCCGGCGCTGCAAGCTGCCCACCAGCAAACGATGGCGGCGTCGGGCACGTCCCTGGAACAAGCCGCACGCAGCGCCGAACTGTATCTCGTGGTGGGGCTGGAATTGCTCGAACCGGGTCTGGCGGCGGCGATCACCTCACCGGACCTCATGGACGAAGCGGCCCCACTGGTGCAGATGGCCCTGGCGGGTGAAGGTCGCTACGATATCCCCTTCCTGCCCGGCACGACCGAGGACTTCAGCCAGTACCGCCCGCGCGGGCACTACGACGGCGACCCGCTGCTGGAACGGTACTTCCGGGGCATGATGTGGTTGAGCCGCCTCACCTTCCTCGCCAACGATTCGGAGCAAACCCTGATCGCACTGATGCTGCTCCGCGCCCTGCAGACCTCGCCGCAGGCCAGCCAGAGCTGGGTCACCTTCAACGACACGCTGTCGTTCCTGATCGGCCCGGTCGATGACCTCGGCCCACCTGATTACGCCGCGATCGCCCTGACGATCTACGGGCCATCGCCGTCTCTAGATGATCTGGCCGATTCGGCTTCGCTGGCAGGATTCCAGCAACTGCTGGCAGACCTGCCCGGCCCGCGCGTCAATGGCCTGATCCTGCCCAACGATACGGAAGCCGAAGACATGCCCGACCTGACGCGCGGTTTCCGCTTCATGGGGCAGCGCTTCACGCTGGACGCCTACGCCATGCAGCAGCTCATGTACCCGTATGTGGGCACGCGCGAAAACCCGCGCCTGCTCCCCCTGGGGCTGGATGTGGCGCTGGCGATGAGCGGCTCGGACATGGTCTACCAGTTGGCGATGGAGGCGGGCGCGGGCGACTACCTGAACTATGATGCGCAGGTCTTGAAGCTGGCCTCGGAAATCGGGGTTCTGACCGACGAAGAGTGGCTGGAAAACGTCTACGGCGGCTGGCTGTGGGCGCTCCGGCCGCTGTGGGATCGCAACCCCGCCGCGTATCCCCCCATGATGAACACCGTCGCATGGCTGCGTAAAGACCTCCAGACCGGACTGGCAAGCTGGACGGAACTAAAACACGACACGGTGCTCTACGCCAAGCAGCCAACCGGCTTTGGAGGTGGCGGGCCGCCGCTGACCTCGTTCGGCTATGTCGAGCCGAATCCGCTGGTCTTTGCCCGCATCGCAGTTGTGGCGACGATGACCTACCAGGGATTGACCGCGCGCAACATCGGGCAGGACAGCGCCATCCTGCAAACGACGCTGGACGAACTGCACTCACTGGCATACCATGCTGCGCGCTTCGCGGAGATCGCCCGCAAGGAACTGGCCGGGGAGCCGTTGAGCGAGGACGATTACGGGATGATCTTCTACTTCGACACCTATCTTTACATACTGCTGCACACGTTATACCAGGGTGAGGGTGAACCGGACCCGGTCGCCCTGGTGACCGATGTCGCCAGCAATCCCAGCATCAACGCCGTGCTGCAGGAAGGCGTCGGCGGCGTGGACTATATCTATGTCGTGGTGCCCATTCCATTCGGTGGCTGGCAACTCGTGCGCGGCGGCGTCTTCAGTTACTACGAATGGGTCGGGAACATCGACCAGCGCATGACCGATGCCGAGTGGCGCGCCCAGATAGCCAGCGGAACCCTGCCACCACGCCCGGACTGGGTCAGCGCGTTCTATGCCGAGTGATCGATCTCCCCGCTTCGGCCCGCACCTGGGCCGGAGCGGTGCCACACAGTCGATAGCACCCCACACTCCCCGGTGAATTTCTTACGATTTATTGTGAGAAATTGTATGCCGCGCTGATCCGTGCGCATCGCTCCCGCATTGAGACGGTCAACAGTCAGCTTGAGCAAATGGGCCTGCAACGGCTTCATGCTCGTACCAATCCCGGTTTCGCGCTGAAAGTGTTGGCACCCTTGTTGGCACTCACTTTCACCGACATTCTCTAGCAATCAGGGTTAATAGCGGCAAATTAATTGACCCGATAACACAAAACATTATATCATGAAGCGTGGGAGATAGAATTCTCCCAAACGACAATTTAGGGGAAGGTCATTTTGAGATGAGGCCAAAGTTCAAAATCTTATGGATTGTTGGTGTCATGGTGGCGGCAGCGCTGGCGGTGATGATTCCCTCAGTGTTGGCGGCTGCGACGGCTCAGGGGGTGGCCCTGAGCGCCTGGGCCGATTGCTCCTCGAATGCGGATCTCGATATCACGCTGACAACGTCGGGTGCCACGCGCGAGTATGGACTGGTGACGAACGATAGCGGCCAAACCCTGGGCGAGTTTGAACAATCGACCACACTATCGAACTTCAGCGGCACCTTTGTTGGCTACGGTATGCCAATCAGTGCCCCACAACCGGTCGGGACGTTGATCGGCAGCTATGCCTATGTGGGCGAGACCCCGCCCAGCGCCGCCGACACGGCAGAGTTCTTTGTGCTGTATGAGTGTACTGGCTCCGGTGTTAAGGTACTCTCTACCTGCTATGGCCCGTACGGACAATGCCCGCAGACCGCAAAGGCGGCGACGACACCGGGCTGCGACGTACTGGTCGACATCCCCGCAACAGCCGTTGGCGGCGCGTTCGTTTCGGACGCGCAAATCTACTGGGAGCCGGGAGAAGTCACCGAGCATACGTTCAAGGCCGGGGATACCGTGCGCGTCATTGGCAAGGACGCATCCGGCATGTACTACCAGGTGTTATACGTGTGTGATTTCCTGTGGGTCAAGGCTGATACCCTCGGCCCGAACTATGATCCGCCCTGGTATGGTGCGCCTCTGCCTACCGCTGTTGTTGACTAGCCTTTAATTCGAAGTGAAACGAACAAGCGGCGGATTCACGCGAGTCCGCCGCTTTGTTTTTTGCAGACGCGCTCCGTGCTTATCTCGCTCCCCGGTCCTGTCTTCAGGGTCAATTGCGTCACTCCCAACTTTTTTTACAGGTCTTATACCCCGCTGAACACCAACCGGCCTTACAATGGAACTATCCGGAAAACTAACCGACCCGGCTTCGTCAACAGACCATCAGGAGGAAAACTTATGAACCGGCAACACGCTCGATTGCTTGCGGCGTGGCTCACCCTGGCCCTGGTTATCACCCCCATCATCGCCGTGTGGAGCGCCACGCCCACGACCGTTCATGCAGGCGGCTCCTGGTCGGCGTGGCTGTACAACCTTGACGACGGGCGGCTGGTGCATGTCTTCCCTGACGGCGCACCGGCCACGCAGATCAACTTCCCGCTTCCCCCCGGCACGTCCAATTACCCCTGGACGGTCACCATGTCGCGCGATGGAAACCGGCTGGCGGCCTGCCTTTATGACGACTCGAACAATTTCAGCGTGCGCGTCTATGACATCTCCACCGGCTTGTATATCGCGGCGTACATCCCCACCGGCCCCATTGTCGATTGCTCGCTCTCGCGCTATTCATTCAGCGAAGGCGCGGGGCTGCTGGCCTTTGGGATTCTTAACCACTATCCAGGCACTCCCGACCCGCGCCCTGAATGGGAACTGCTGGTCATGGAAATGAACACCAGCGCCATCGTCTACCACCTGACCTCCGATGATCCGCAAGTGGCGGCCACCGGCATGAACCTGACCGGCGGCAAGCTCCCGATCGTGTCCAGCTTCCAGGTGCCGACGGCGACGTTCCCCGGACTCATTTCATTCCGACCGGTGCAGTGGGGGACAGAAGGCCAGTGCGAGTATCCGGCGGTGGTGTGGAACCTGGGCCAGCACAGCGTCTATGCAGGGGAAATCGCGGGCAAGCAGAGCCTGGACTACCTGTTTGCCAACAGCGAAGCCACGTGGGTTGAAATCATCGAAGGGCTGCCGCAGGGCTTTATGGAAGGGCCGGTCTGCACCAACAACGCGGTCATGTATTCCAACAAGATGGGCGACCGCTACCCGATTTACACCGATGCCACGGTGCTCAACGGTACGGCCTTCGTTGACGATGGGCGCAAGATCGCCTTCAGCAGCTACGCTAACGGGGTGACCCAGTGGTGGGTTATCGACCGGAATGGCACTTCAAGCCCGCTGCCGAACGACATTCAGGCCTACCGGGTTTGGGGCACGCTCGACGGCTACGTCTTCCTGAACTCCGGCGCACCCGGCGGCGTGCCGGAAGTGCGCTACCACCGCTTCAACGGCGGGCCGCAGCCCCAAGCGTTCGTGGCCTGGACGGGGCTACCCGGCGAAAACTGGCGCATCATCTGGGTGAACCCCATCAGTGGCGGGCTGGGACTGCCGCCGTTCCCGCCAGCCCCGATCCTGGGGCAACCGCCGTTGCCGCCCACACTGCCAGTGGTAACGGTGCCGCCCATCATCCTCACGCCCCTGCTCACCGTCGTGCCCGTGATCACCCCACTGCCGCCGATCATCACACCGTTGCCGCCCCTGCTGACCGTTCCGCCCATGATCACGCCGTTGCCACCCCTTCCATCCGGCGGCACGCTGACCGTCGGGGGGCGCGCCATCGTGAACACGACGGAAGGCGATATGCTGCGGGTGCGCACCGGGCCGGGCGTTGGCTTCGTGATTGCGTTCCAACTGGCTAACGGAACGCCGGTCACGCTGCTTGAGGGGCCGGCCCCCGGCGCAGAGGGCTATACCTGGTGGCGCATCCGGACGGACGACGGGCGCAGCGGGTGGGCAGTTGAGGGCGTCCAGGAACCGGAAGGTTACCTGCAAACGCTGCTCCCCTTGCCATAGGGCAAACGCCCCTAACACTACGCGAATCACGCGCTCCTCCAGCCCCTTTCCCTACCCTTTGGAAAGGGGCTTTCGCGTCCGTCCGGGGGACGTTGCGTGAGCGAATGGCGAGCGCCGCGCACAGCCCCCCTGTTTTGCGCTATAATTCCGCGCAGGCGTGAACATACCGCGCCCGGAGGTGATATTCATGCGGATTCCCCAATGGTTTATCCTGGTCTGGGTGGTTGGGATCGGCGTGCTGTCTATCGTCGCTGCCGTCGTGACCTATGGCTTTGTGCGCGACCGCGCCGCCGAACTGGATAGCGTCCTGGAACTGCCCGATCTGCCGCAAATCGGCGCGCAAGGGGGCGATACAGGCACAGAGAACACGCCCGCCGCCGCCACCAGCGAAACGGACGAGACGCCGCCCCCTGACAACACGCCCGCAACGGATGCGGGAGCGCCGGATTCTCTCGACGCGACACCCGACAGCACCGACCAGGCAGATGACGGCGAGCTTGCCTATGCGCCCTGGGACGACCCGCGCCGCGTGTCGGTGCTGCTGATGGGCATCGACCAGCGATCCGGCGAAGAAGGCGTCTTCCCCACCGATACGATCATCCTGTTTTCGCTTGACCCGGTCGGCAACACGGCGGCGCTGCTCTCGATCCCGCGCGATCTGTGGGTGGAATACCCCGGCCTCAACACGTCGGGCCGCATCAACGGCGCGAACATCGTGGGCGACGACATCAACTACCCCGGCGGGGGCGGCCCGGCCTATGTCGTGCGCACGGTCGAGAAGGAATTGGGCGTCAAGATTCCGTTCTACGTGCTGATCAACTTCGAGGTGTTCAACACGCTTATCGACGCCATCGGCCCGATCGAAGTCTGCCCGCCGGAACCGATCGACGATGACCGCTACCCGGACGGCAGCTACGGCTATATTACGATCCACTTCGACGCGGGCTGCCAGGAACTGGACTCGGAGCGGCTGCTGCAATATGCCCGCACGCGCCACCAGGACAGCGACATCGGGCGCTCGGCCCGCCAGCAGGAAGTGATCCTGAGCGTGCGCAAGAAGGTGCTCAGCGCGGGCGGCGTGACGGCCCTGCTACCGCAGGCTCCCGCGTTGTGGCAATCGGTGCAGGACAACATCCGCACCAACATGTCGTTTGAGGACATGGTGCGGCTGGCGCTCAAAGCCGAGGAAATCCCCTCGGAAAACATCCGGCAAGAGCAGATTTCGTTCGACGAGGTGTACCTCAGCACGACGGATGACGGCGATGTGCTGGTGCCGATTGCGAGCGACATCCGCCTACTGATCGAAGACCTGTTCCGCCCGGCGGGCGCGCCGTCCGCGCGGGGGGAGTGAGGGGGAGTGTTTTTGACACTGTTGAATGTGGCACATATCTCATCAAATCCACGCAGTTCCTAGGTGGTCAGTGTATTGATGTACTCTATCCCGTCCATATGCTTCAGCACATATGGCGGGATAGGTTGAAGAAATCGAGTTAGCTGTCTCCTGGGGTTCCCTTTATTCCTGCCTGTATACTGCTGCTGGCTGTATCTTGCATTACAGTAGGAAATGTAGAGGTGATGCTTTGCGCGTGTCAGGGAAACATATAAAAGGCGGCGCTGATCTTCCAACTCAGGTCCGATCGATTGTCCTGGTATTAACTCATCTTCAGCGGCAACAATGAATACAGCTTTAGACGTTAAACCCTTGGCACGGTGCATCGAAAGAATATTTATGACACCCGATTCCAGTTCTTGATCAGGCGTATCTTCTGGGCTTACTGAGACCCTAACTAGCTCAGAGTAGCTTTCCACATCAGATTGCTCAGCCTTGTCCCAAATATACTCGAGAGCTTGCCTAATCTCCGCAGTATCTCCATCTAGAACGCTAGCCAATTCCTCCAGTTCCTTGCGAATCCTTTCTCTAGCTGGCTGTATGGAGTTCCCGTTCTTACTGGTTTCCTCTAACATTTCAACATCCCTTGTCAATCTATTGACCAGAGCGTGTATCTCTTCAACTTCTGACTTTACAGCTCGACCACATCCCAGCAATCCCGGATTATCAACCAAACGTTCAACAACTTGATGGAAACGCACTCCCTGATCTTTAGCATATTGATATATCTCTGCTACGCTTTTCGGCCCTATCCAATTGCCCTTTCTGGCTTTTTCAAGCAAGGTACGCCACGCCAAATCATCTGCCCAGTTAACGCGTAAACGCATTAAGCTAAGTAAATACCTTCCGCCAATCTCATCAAGAGGTGTTCGCGAATCAACCTTGACATTGGTTCGAAACCCAGCGTTTCTCAAAGCTTCCACTAGGACGTTTGAATAAAAAGATCGATGATCACTCCGTAGCAATATTAAAATATCGTCTGGAGCATAGTCTTTATGATCAATCAAGTATCTACATATAGAAGCGATACCTTCCGCTTCCGCAGTCTCACGTACGAACCTGAGCAAAACGGCATCACCCGCTTCAGCATCTCCACGTGGACTTAAGGGTTTCTTTATTCTAGACGAGTCCATACTGGCCACAAACTGCGCCAATTTGATGATCGCTTTATCACATCTCCAACACGTTTCGAGTCTATAATCTTCACTTCCACTATAATCACTTTGGAAATTCCTAATTCCCGCAGGGTGGGCTAATCTGAACCCATAAATGCTTTGATCATCATCACCAGCGCAAAACAACTCGGCCCCACGGCTCACTATTTGAGATATAACATTCAAGTCACATTTGTTGAGGTCTTGATACTCATCTACAAGAAGATAATCAGGCACTTCTAATGGATAAATCGAAAAGAAATCGCCTGATGTATAATCAGACGTATGGCTAAG
>CAZSXY010000009.1:0-11282 GCA_964611395.1 uncultured Anaerolineaceae bacterium
TAAGGCCGGACGGCGTTGTATTCCTCGATCCAGGCATCGGTGATGGTTCGGACCTACTCGGGTTCGGCTCACACAACTGTCCGGAGAGCACCACATGTGCGCATGAGCCAACTGGCCGCGCCACCAATTGTATCGTCGGCTACACGGTGGTGGCGGCGCGCACGCCTGAGGTGCTCCAGGCCATGCTTGATCGTGCTCCTCAAGCTCAGCACTACTACAGCGATGGCTACTCGGTGTACACGGCGTTGATTTACACGCCAGGGCCACACACGGCGTGTTTGGATAAGAGCCAAACGTGCTCGGTTGAGGGGCGTAACGCGGACCTACGTCATGATCTGGCCCGTCGCACGCCTGCGCATGTTCACTGGACAGCGAACACCGCCCCTTCATGCGCGTTTGTTTCACCTACTTTCGATTCGTGGTCCTGACAATGCGGGCCAGTTCAGAGGGCGACCATACTTTAATCCTCGCCCAGGATCACTTTTTGGGCGTTTTGGAAATACACTTTTTTCAACACGTCGTCGGGGAGATAGAGACCATAGATGGCCCAGCGTCCCTGGCGAGGGATCGCGCTGACATCGTAGTTGAAATACTCGTCATCGGTTTCGAGAAATCGATAGTACAGGCGGTACGAGTCAAGATTGGGCCCTGCATCGGTGCCAAACAAAATGCGATCGGCATAGTGCATGAAAAAACGGCGCGCTGAATAGGGTTGGCGGCCCAATTCACTGATGCGGGCGCTGATGTCCACGTAAAAATTGGGGCAGCGGTCGAGGAGCTGGCTCACCCATTGCAGGTTTTCCGCGTAACATCCGACATGCGCGCCGATAAACGTTGTTTGCGGATGCCGGGCGACGAGGTTGGCAAGCCCTTCCATAATCGACATAAAGCTTGGAAAGGGCGGACTTGGAAACTGCCAGTCGGGGTGGTCGTGTAATTCTTCCCAACGTTCATTGGTTTCATCCAGTGGATCAAAGAAAGCCACTGGATCGGCAACGTGGATCATCACCGGCAAACCCAGTTCACCCGCCGTGGCCCACACCGGATCGAGGCGGGAATCATCTACCGCGACCAGTTGACCGTGCTGATCGCGCACATGGAGTCCGAACGGCTTCCAGATTTTAAGACCCTGCGCGCCGCGCCGGGCTTGCACCCGCAACCGGCCAGCCGCCCACTCGCCAAACCTGTCGCCGTGCGCGGCCCAGGCATCCCAGTCCACACCGCCAAAAATGACAAACCGGTCAGGCGCAACAGCTTTGAAATAATCAAGGTGGTGGTTGAGCACGTCCTCGCCCCAGCCACCATCAAGATCGACGTAAACGCGCACATGTGCCGCATCGAGTATATCCAGCAATTCCGGCACAGGCCGCTTGTCCCAGCCACCGCCAAAGGGTTCTGCCAGATGGTTGTGCGCATCGATCACCTGGAAGCGCGGCGTTTCCACCTGAGTCTTTTTGGTGACCAACTTGGGGCGGGGCCGGAAATCTCGGAGACGTAGATCATTCTGCGGTTGCGCCATAGCGGTTACCCCCGGTGCAGTGTAATCAAACGCCACAAAAATGCCACTCACGTCGTCATGAATCTTGAAGCGTGGGTACTGGTCCCGATGCGAATCGCCAGATTCTATGGCTCGCAGGTGGGCGTAATAGGCATCAATACCATCTGTGAACAGCAAATCGCGCATCGTGCGTACCCGTTCGTCTGCCTGTTCTGGGGTTTCATGCCAGGGTGCAGGAAGGGGGAAGCCATCGCTGCACACTAACAGTCCTGCTACCATCCCCAGATCGATCTCGCCAGTCTGGATGTACGCTTGAATCTCAGGCAGGCCGTTGATGACACCCACACCAAGCCTTGTATCGGGCATGCCATTGGTGTCGCTATAGTTGTGGTACAGGCCATTCCTCTTGTTTATATGGATCACGCGTTCATGCCCCAGGACATCTGACAGATGCGGGGCGTTCAACTCGGCTTTCAATGCAAGCGCTGCTTCGAGGGCGGCATCATCATGCTGACCCATCTGGTCCTCGGTGATCTGGCTGATCCGCCCATCCTTGTGAAACACAAACAATGCCGTATCTCCCACATGGGCGAAGGTCGCTTTGCCGGTGTCTATGTCGAATTTTAGAATGGTTGTCACACAGACCGGCAGCATGAGCCGGATCAGTCTCGGATCACCGGCCAGCATCGGGGCATATTCCGGGGCCAATTGGGCGAAATCTACGGCATTTAAAGGAGCAACCTGTTCTACTCGCTGCCGGAGCAACGTGTTGGCGGCAAGGATCATGCCTGCGGGATCGAGGGTGATGTTTTGACTTATCGCTTTTTTGGCACACTGCGCGGCAAAACTAGCGCCTGTTTTCGGCTGGGGGGAAGCACCCTGGTCGCTTGATGCGTATAGAGCCGGGATGTCGATACGTTGAGTCGCCCCGTCGATCACGGCGGCGATGCCGGTGGTTCCGTCAGAACAGAAATAGCAGGCATCCTCGTTAATTCTGCCCTCAACGGGAGCTGGCTCACAAAGAATCGAGACCCTCATGAAGCTATCCGTCCGTTTCACGCCAACCACCGACTGCCTTAACAACGCCTATGGCGGGGATCATGCGGTCGAAAACGACCCGTTGATAGCCTCGCCGGTCACCCTGACGGGCTAACGTCCCTCCATCCACAAAAAGCTGTGTCGAACCGCCCCCGTCTAGATTGATGGCCTGTACGGCTCCTGCGGCCAGCAGGTATTCGGCCAGCTCTTTCAGGGTCGCGCCAACACTATCGGCAGTGGTTTGCGCGACATTCTTGCTGAGACCAGGCACAGCAACAGCCAGTAAGTCGCCGTTGTGATCAATACCCAGCCCGATGCGCCCGGCCCGCGTACGGTCTACATCATCCGGAAAATCGGTGGGCACAACCCCAACAACGCGCTGGCCATCCAGCACACGACTGATCCAGAACTCTTCGTTGTCAAGCGATCGGGCGCTCAGCACGTTTTCACCGTCTAGCACAAGCCGGGGGCCGCATTGGATCGCCCAGTCAACGGTCTGTAGCTCCCCGGTGGCAAAACCAAGCGTGATCTGCGAATAGCGCAGCAGCGCTTCTTGCTGTTTCTGCGACAGCACCGAGGGGGCAAATGACAGCACGAATCCATTTTGGGGAATAACCAGACCGCCGCCCCGTTTCCAGCCCACAACGCGGGAGTCAACGACCGTAACCTCCAGGCGACCCGGTCGCTCAGGTGTACGTCCCAGAACACGCCCCGTATGCGCTACGCCCCACGATCGGGTGTATACCACGATGTCATATTCATCAGCAGCGTTGATATGATAAGGAAGTCCTGGTTTGCCGCGAGCAGTCGCCGGATAAAGGAACGTGCCATCAGGCAACACAAGCAGCATGTCATTCATTCCTACCAACCCGGTTCGCCACCCTTGCTCCCGCGTATGCCAGATGGTGGCACGCCGGTACAAGGGAGGGCGCACAATCGTACCGGCCTCAACGCTCAATCCGTATGGATCGCCGAGCGCTGAATGGTGACTCACAAAATCGTCATGCTCCAGCAAAAAGAATGCGGTGTTGAATACCATACGCGGTCGTTCCGATAGGGCGTACTTCCGCACAAAACCGCACCGTCCGACGGGAACCAGGTGGCGAAGCGGGTCGAAGTCGTCAAATGCCAGGAATTCAGGACGGCGTTGCCCTGATCCCACCTCCAACCACAGGCGATCGGTATCCACCAGCCAGGCCACGACGGGGCGCGCGATGTCGCGCCAATCTGGACGTGAATCGCTAACAGCCACCTCCCACGTCCCGGAGTGCCACTGCAGCCACCCGCGCGACAACATCACGCGCAGGACATAGGTGATCCATGAATTCGCGCTGAGAATATGCTCGCCTGCTTCGGTTACCGCGTCCAGATTGGGGAATAACGCCTGGACGGACATATCCTGCTCAAGACAGGCCCAGGCAACGACGACCGGATCGAGTTCCCCACGGGCACGGGCCTGGCAGTGACACAAATGGGCGGCATCCCGCATTCGGGTTAGCCTGTCGTGCAGCGTGATAGCGGTGAATCGCAAGCTATCAGCAGGAAACCGCGTGACAAATACGTCGGCACGCGTGCCATCCGTATGGGTAACCAACCGGTGCTCATAGGAAAAGCGCATTTAGCCTGTTAACCCTTAAGTCCAGTCGTGGCCATGCCTTGGACAATATACCGTTGGAGGAAGATATAGATAATAACCAGGGGCACAATGGAGATGACTGACCCCGTTAGCAATAGATGCCACTGCGCCTCAAAATCGCTCTGGAACTGCGTCAATCCCATTGTTACCGTACGGAGATCGCGACTCGAGATGTACAAGACCGGGCGCAGCAGGGCATTCCAGTTGTTGATGAATGCAATAAGGAACAGCGTAGTCATCATCGGCCCAGAAAGCGGCACAAAAATCCGCCAGTAGATTCGAAATGTTCCTGCGCCATCGATGACCGCCGCTTCCTCTAACTCCTTGGGGATGGTCGAGAAAAACTCGCGCATCAGGAAAGTTCCAAAGGTGCCAACCATGAAAGAGGGGATAATCAACGGGTAATAGGTATCTAACCAGCCGGAACCAAACAGTTCCATGAAAGGATGAAACAGACGTGCGCCCATCAAGTACTCCGGGACAATCGTCACTTCGTCTGGCACAAAGGCGGTGAATAATAGCAAGGCAAATAGCACGTCCCTGCCGCGAAATTTCATTCGCGCAAAGGCGAACCCCGCCAGCGATGAGGTGACCAATTGTCCCAACCCCGCCATGGTAGCCACAAAAAAGCTGTTGAACGTATAGCGCACGAAATTGTGCTTGGTCAGCACCTCGTCGTAGTTGTCCCACATCTCGTCAGTAAACACACGATCAGGGAGCATTTTGGGCGGCACCGTGAAGACGGCGGATGGTGATTTGAAAGACGTTGATACCATCCATACAAACGGGAAAACGGTCGTTATCGAAAACATGAGGAGCAGAAGATAAATCAAGACGCGGCGGCCCAGGTTCGTAGTGGATAAACTGGTCATAGCAAATCACCTAATATGTTTGCGCCACAACCCAGCGACGCCGTGCCCAGAAGTTGATCAACGTAACCCCGCCGACGAGGGCGATCAGGACGTAAGCAAGACTCGATGCGTAACCCATGCGGTTGTAGATAAACGCATTCTGGTAAATGTAGTAGGCCAACGTTGTCGATGCGTTTCGCGGCCCTCCCTCAGTCATGGTGTAAGTGACCTCAAAGGTTTGGGTGGCCTGAATTAGCGTGATGATCAAAACAAAGAACGTCACAGGGGAGAGCAAGGGCAAGGTGATATGCCGAAAAAGCTGCAAGCGATTTGCCCCATCCACGCGTGCTGCTTCATAAAAGTGCGCTGGAATGCTCTGTAAACCGGCCAGAAAAATCATCATCTGGAAGCCGGCATTTTTCCATATCGTGACGATGATTAGCACGTAGAGTGCGTATTCTCTATCTGCCAGCCAGCGCGGCGGGCGGTCAAAGCCGAGAAAATTTCGCAGCACATAGTTCAACAGGCCAAAGCGCGTCGCAAAAATCCAGTTCCATACGACCGCAACGGCGACCATCGTAGTGATATAGGGCAGGAAATACAACCCCCTGAAGAACGCGATTCCCCTTAACTGCTGGTTGACAACCAGCGCCATAGCCAGCGACAGGATCACAATTCCTGGCACATAAAACCCGGTGAACGTGAGCGTGTTTTCGAATACCTCGTGAAAGATTGGCGACTCGTATAATTCGCGGTAATTAGCCAGGCCGAGGTAGTCAGGATTTGTGCGGACATTCCAGGAGGTAAAACTCATGACGAACGCCGCAATAACTGGCCCGATTCGAAACAAAAAAAGGCCGAAGATCATCGGTGCAATGAACAAATAGGGTGTGATTTTTCTTGGCCGCATGATTTTCCTGTTCAATCAAAGATGGGGCTGCTAGTATGCATACACCTGGCAGCCCCTTCCACAACATGAGTAGGTGGTGTTGACATTATTGTCCCAAAATTGCACGAGCAGACGCAAAGGTCAACACAGCCTATTCTACCAACGATGATAGGGCACTATTTGTAGAAACGCCCCAACACGTTGTTGGCGAATTCTGTCACTTCTTCCAGCGCAGCATCCAGCTCAAGAGTACCGTTGAACACGGCATCAAGCTGCCCTTGTAGTCCTGCGCCATCGGTATAGCCGCGCCATTCACCCCAACCGGGGGTAAAGCTGGTCGGACCGGTGAACTGCGCCCACGTGAGCAAGAAGCCCTTGTTCGGGGGCATCTGGTCCAATTCCAGCCAGGCCTCAGATTCAGCAGTCGGACGATAGACCGGAATCTTGCCGGGGAAAGTCATCTCCACGGTGCGCAACGGCCCGGTCATGCAGTTGATGAACGCCCACGCCTCATCGGGGTGGTCTGAATTTGCACTGATGGCCATCAGGTCTGGCCAGCCGTAGGCTGCATTACCCTCGGCATTGGGCCCCATGGGGACAGGGGCAATCGCCCAGCGCATGTCACTGCCTTCGAGCTGGGTACGGTTGTTGGCGATATTCCACGCACCATCAACCCACATCGCTGCCAACTCCAACGGGAATACATCCTGCTGACGGATACCTTCCATATCAGCCGGTTGAGGGGCGACTTCATGCTCGAAAATCAGCGAAGTCAAGAATTCCAGCGCCGCGACGGCATTCTCATCCGGGGCGAACTTCGTACGCGATTCGTCCAGCAGGCGTCCACCGTTTTGATACACCCAAGATTCGATGTGCGCGTAACGGCCATAGAACCAAAAACCGTATTGATCGGGGAAGCCGTCGCCGTCCTCGTCGCCGGTCGTCAGGGCTTTTGCCGCTTCGAGGAACTCATCCCAGGTCCAGCCTTCTTCGCTGGGATACTCAAGACCGGCGGCATCAAAGGCGTCTTGATTATAGAAGAGTACCGTCTCGACAAACGCAAACGGGAACGCATAGGCGTCACCGGTTGCCTTGTCCGGATAGCGGGCCACATCCAAAACACCGAGGAAGTAGTCGTCTGCATTCGGCATAATGTCGCGGTCGATGTATTCCTGGATGTTGAGCAACAGCCCATCGGCGATCCATTCATCGACGAAACCGGAACTCATCGAGAATACATCGGGCAAGTCGTTTGCGGCAGCCATCGCGTTCATCCGTGTCCAGTAATCCGGGGTTCCGATGACTTCCATGTCAACCGAAACGCCGATCTCGGCAGCACAGATATCGGCCATCGCGCGTTCGGTCTCTTCGAACGACGGATCCCACATGAAATAGCGCAGCGTGACATCACCCTGCGCCAGCAGAGTTGCGTTGGCAACGGGGCTAAAGACAACTATCGCGAGTAGGATCACTGAAAATGTCTTGAGGACTCTCATGTCTGCTCTCCTTAATATGTCTATGTGACGGTAGAATTCTCAGTAAAAAGAAGGGTAAGACTGCTCAATTTCTGAGAACGAACAATTTCATTATAGCAATTGTCAATTTTTTTCGCTGCATGGTGGACGCTGTAGGATATGGGGGGGGTAAATAGCCGTCTCAATGTCTGAGTCCCCCCCGCCATAACGCGGGATGTTGTGGGGGCTGAACATCCCGCGCCAAACGTCCAAAACCATGCGGCGTACTACGGTAGGTGAGATGCCATGTCTGAACAGTAATCGCTGATCACCTCGTCTAGCGTCAGATTGTCCCAATCGCCATAGGCCAGCGCCGGATCACCGTCCGGCTGTTGGCAATAGTTGCCGCCAACCTCGGACACGTACACCGCCATCGCCACACTCAAGCGCGGTGCGGCGAATGACGTGCCGGACACCATGCCGAAATCGCTGTTATATTCTCCGGGCATCATCACCTCGCCGTAGTTCGAAATGCGCGTAGTTTTGCCGGGGTTGAGATTTTCCGCGCCCAACAACGGCGTATCCTTCTTTTTGTCCCACGATGCAGGCGCATCATAGCCGGTGCCCTCGCTGGCACTCACGCTGATCACCTGCCCCCATGCCCCCGGCCAGAATGGGAAATCCAGCCCAAAGTTGCCCGCCGCCGCCACCGGAATCACGTTGCTACCCATGCTGGTGAATAACGATTGTACCGGGTCCAGATCGGTTGCATCTTGCGCACGGTTGGACATCGCCGGGAACACGGTGTTATCGTAAAACACGACCGCGCGCTGGAACAAACCCCGGTATCTGTTCAGGTCTTTAGCATCGCGGGCATGCATCATCTGCGATTCGAAATCTGCAAAGCCGGTGATGTACTCACAAGGGATGATCACGAAGCTCATGTTCACCACGTAAAAATCCGCCGGGTGATCGGCAATCGCATCACCGATCCGGTTGGCGGCAACATCGGTTGTCATGCCCTGGATGTCCACCGGAACCAGATCAATGACGCTGCTCGCGTTGGCATCATCGATGAGTTCGGCTAGCTGCGCATAGACCAGATCGCCGTGGGTCTCGTCGATGGGGTCCGCCGACACGCCGCGCACTGCAAACGCCTGTCCCTCAAGGCTGACCGTACAATTATCGCTGCTGTCAAATTGTCCCGTATTGACGGTGTCTAGTGCTATGCCGGAAAAATCATCGGCAACGATAATCACGACATCGTAATTACCCTGTGCGCTGGCGGGCTCGCCGGGCAGGGCAGCGAACGCAAACCCCGCCGCCAGCAGCGCGCATACCAGTAGCGATACCGTAAAAAGCACTTGCTTTTTCATGCTCATTTTCCCTTCTCTTAACCCGACTGAAAGCCCCGCTTGGGGTGCTTGTTAGTGAACCGGATCGTCCACGCCTTTCAAATAGTCTTCGACTTCGCGTACTTTTGACTTCATGCCGCTTTCGCGGAAAATCGCCAGCGCCTGCTGCAAACACGGTTCGGCCTCGTCACGATTGCCGAGCCTCACATGATCTTCGCCCATTGACTGCATCGCCAGCGCCGTCAAGATCGGGTGGTTGAGTTCGCGCGCAATCGCCAGCGCCTTGCGATGATGTTCCAGGGCTGAACTGTATTGTTCGAGAACGTGTTCCACCGAGCCGAAATTTAGCAGCGCGTAAAACTGTGTCTCAGGATCGTTGAGCGCCTGTGCGAGTTCGACTTCCTGCCCAAAATAGTCGCGTGCCGCCGTGTAGTTGCCGGTGGACTGCGCGTGATAGCCCTGGTGCTCCAACACGAACGCCTGCAGGAATTTGTCATCCAGGTCATGCGCGATCTGCGATGCCTGTTCGAAGTGTTCTTCGGCGCTAGTGGCTTCGCCCTGGCCCGAAAGCACTTTGCCCACGGCACACAGCAATAGCGCCTGCCGCTCGCGTAGGCCGATGGCGCGTGCCACATCCAGCGCGGCCTGATACGATTGCAATGCTTCGGGCAACGCCCCACGATCAAAATATACGTTGCCGCGTTTGCCCAACAAAAACTGTTGCGTTTCGCGATAATCGGGGCCGAGCGCTTCTGTCGCGCTGATGGCGGCATCGAGCAGTTGCATAAAGCGCAGCGTGTGCCCGCGCACCGACAAAAACATGCCGGACAGCGCCTCCATCAGCGTCACCAACGATTGGTGATCGCCGGTTTGGTGGGCTGCTTCTGCAGCGCCAAACAGGTTGCTCTGATCAGCGTCGAGCGCTTCCACATCCGCCGCATGATCGACGGCATAGGTGCAGCACGCGTCAATCACGGTCTGAGTGGGATCGCCTTCGGCGGCGACAATCGTGCGGGCATAGCTGTGCGCGAGATCGTGGACGCGATAATACGCGGCTGTGGTGTCCGTTTTCGGTTCGCGCTCTGCCAATCCGCGCCGTGTCAGCGTAGTCAATGCCTGGGTAACCCGTTCCTGATCCCGGCCCAAACACCGCGCCAGCAATTCTGGTGTGGCTTGCGGCGCGAACAGCCTGCCGAACGCGAGAAACACCTGCCGCACGTCATCATCCAGCGCGAACAGGCTCGCGGTGAGCAATTCGGTGATGCTCGTGCGCCCTTCCTCGGCGAAATCTTCCGGCATTACCATCTCATGGGGCGCGGTCGCGATCCGGGTGAGCAGTTCGCCGGGGCGAATCTGGTCCACTTTGAGCGTTTTCCCGGCGACCTCCAGCGCGAAAGCGTGATACCCCAACTGGCGGCAGATTTCATGCGCGGCTTCGTCGTCGTGCGTTTCGCCCGCGTGGTAGTTCAACAGAACGAGCGCGTCATCCGGCAGCAGTCGCCCGACTTCGATAATATGGTCGAGCGCGTAACGCTGGCGCGCGCTCACCAACACGGGCATCTTGCGTGGCATGGCCTTGAGAATTTGCTTGAGCGCCATGCCGTCCCACACGTTATCCAGCACGAGCAGCGTTACGGATGATTTCGCCAGCAATTTACGCAGCGCCCGGAACTTCTCATTACCGCTGGCATTGGCGATGCTCTGGTGTTCATCAAACGGGCGCGCTAACGCTTCCGCGAGTGTCTCGGCATCTTCGCTTCCCGCGCGCAGCCATAGCACATCCCCTTTGTCATCATCGAGCCAGTTGGCCGCTACGGTGGCCGCCAGCGCCGACTTGCCCATGCCACCAAACCCTTGCAGCAGCACGTTTGCGCTCTCGCCCAGCAGCGTTTGCACGCGCGCGACCAGCGCATCGCGTCCCACAAGCCGCGCCGGGAGATCGGGGATATCATCGCTGAATTCGGCTAACGTCGCGCTGCTATCGCCGGGATGCTGGATCAACCGGTCACGCAGCCACACGTCAATTGATTTGCGCACCTGCATGCGGAGATCATCCAGCGAAGTAAACCACTTCGGCGTGATGCCGGTCACAACGTTGCTTTGTTCCTGTAAAAACGCGCTCAACCGGGGATCACGCCGGTCGCGATCCACGTCTTTCACATAGATGTGGCGGTCGATTGACCATTCGGTTGCACGCTCAAATTCGTCAATCGTCCATTCGCCGTACTCGTTCCAGAACAAGCCGATATACAGCGCTGATTCCCTCAGCGCGTCCAGATATACTTCGCGGATCGATTTGTTGGCTGCCGGGGCATCTTCTTCAAACACCCACGCGCGCAAATTCACCAGATCGCGACTCAGCTCTGGTAGTAGCTCTTGTAACGCCCGGCGCTCTGCGGCGAGTTCTTGCATCTTCGAACTGATAAAAACGCGAATCTCTGAGTTCACGGGATCGATCCCATCATTCACAAAATGAGCAGTTGACGGTCGGCAGCGATGCGCTCAATACAATTATAACTGAAACGCTATCATTGTATTGATTGCGGTGCGGTGAGCGTGGT
>CAZSXY010000009.1:11382-20176 GCA_964611395.1 uncultured Anaerolineaceae bacterium
TACAATTATAACTGAAACGCTATCATTGTATTGATTGCGGTGCGGTGAGCGTGGTCTATGGTGGAAAGCGTTTTCTGGGCCTCGTAGCGCCCTGAACCATCTCCCCCAACCTCTGAGGCTATACTGGAGCCATCACACTCTACCATGCCCTGGGTCTAACTTAGCGCGTGGTATGAAAACTTGGGACAGGTCAGTGCGCGGCGCCGAGCTGTCGTCTATCCGGTGCAACCCTCTCACTGTCTTTCCCTCACCGAATCGAGGCAATCCCAGATCAGACAAGCGGTTTTCCAGTTCTCAAAAAATGGCGGGCGCTCAATAGGTCATCAATCACAACGTAAGCTGCTACAATGTAAATGTCGTTCAGGCCACCTCCTCCGCGAATGGCGTGTGTGGCTTTCCATTCTGCCGGGGGCGGCATAGCCAGCAATCAAGATCGTTTGGGGTAATGCACCGTGAGTCTGCGTAACCGAATGGGGCTGCTTTTTCTGTCTTTCTTGAGTCTGGTGACAATTTCTGTTGCCGCAACCTCGCGGGTTGTGAGTGATCAGAAAAAAGACGCCCTGGTCATCAATCTGGCCGGGCGTCAGCGCATGCTCGTGCAGCAGATCACCCGGGAAGTTTTGCAAATCGAGAAAGGCGATGACGAAGGCACGCACACGCAAGAAATGCAGGAAGCGGTCACCGTCTTTGACCAAACCCTGCAAGCGCTGATTGCCGGAGGGCAAGCGCCCTATTTGCCGGATCAGACCGTGAGCCTGCCCGCAACCCGGCAAGAAGATATTCTGCAAGAACTGTATGAAGTGCGGAGCATCTGGGATACGTTGCAGGCGCACCTGGCTACTATTCAGTCAGAAGCGCCTGATAGTCCCTCATTTGCGGCGGCCATCGAGGCCGTTGAGCGTTCATCGCCAGAACTGGTCCAGCGGGTCGATCATGTTGTGCGCATGTACGAAGCCGCTTCGACGCAGAAAGTAACGCGCCTGCGCTGGATACAGGCGGGCTTCTTCGCCAGTGCGGTCGGGTTGCTGGTGGTGGGCATGGTGATGATCCAGCGGTACGTGGTCAGACCATTGCAGCTACTGGCTGGCGCAGCCAGGCGAATTGGCCAGGGAAACCTCGACCAACCCATTGCCAGAAGCGGCCCCCGTGAACTCGCCATGCTGGCCCACCGCTTCGACACCATGCGCCTCCAACTGAAAGCCGCCCATGACGAGTTGGAACTACGCGTTCGCCAGCGCACCCACGAGTTAGCCGCGCTTTATGACGTGATTTGTGAAATTTCGTCGCGCCTGGAAATCGAACATGTGCTGCACTCCGTCACGATCAAAGCCCGCGATCTCCTGGACAGCGAAGTCGCGTTTTTGTGCTTGCTGGACGATGTTGGGAAGAATCTGAAGCTCAAAGCCTATGAAGGCCCGCAAGATGCTGTGTGTGGCACATGCACACTCGTGCGACACTCCACTACAGAGCGGATATTAGGGCAGGAAGAGGCGATGATCTGCGGGCGTGATGCCTGCCGGATGATTGCCCCGCAATATCGCGCGAGTCATCTCGCGGCTCCGCTACGTGTGGGCGAACAGGCGATCGGGGCTTTGTGTGTGAGCAGTTCTGCTGGCACACGCTATTCCGACGAACAGATACGGCTGCTAACCCAATTGGCAAACTCGACTGCCATCGCATTGGAAAATGCACGCCTGTACCAGCAAGTGGAGCGGATTGCCACGCTGGAAGAACGCCAGCGCATCGCGGCAGAAATTCATGACGGGCTGGCGCAAACCTTGAGCTACCTACAACTCAAGACGGAGCGGCTCACGGCGCTGGTGGCGCAAGAGACGCAGGAACAGGCGGCCCGCGAACTCGAATTATTCAGAAAGGCGCTCCACCAAGCCGGAACGGAAGCGCGGCGGGCCATTGCCAACCTGCAAGCGGAAACGCCGCCGAACCAAACGCTGCAAAAACGACTGGCCGAAGTCATCGCGGAGTTTGAGCAACCCGGCGAGCCAACAGTAGAGCTGGTGATGACAGATCAATCGGCGCTCATCCTGCCCGCGGACGATGTGACACAAGTCTCACAGATTGTGCGGGAGGCGCTGCAAAATGCGCGCCGTCACGCCCAGGCCCGGCATATCGCCGTTTGCCTGGAACAGGATGCCACGCACCATCGAATAGCCATTCGGGACGACGGGGGCGGGTTCGATCTTGAGGCGCAGTTGGCGAACGGCAAGGGACATTTTGGCCTCAGCATCATGCGAGCGCGGGCCGCCCGGCTCGGCGGCGCGCTTGCCATCCAGTCCGCCCCTGGCCGGGGCACGCAAGTTACCCTGAGTTGGCCGGTCCGGTCGGAATAGTTCAGGAGAAGAACTCAAATGGACACCATTCGCGTACTGTTGGCCGATGATCATGCGCTGTTTCGGGAAGGGCTGGCGAGCATTATCCAGGCGCAGCCCGATATGGAAATCGTTGGGGAAGCCAATGACGGTCTTGAAGCGTTGGTGAAAGCCAGAGAACTGAAACCCGACCTGATTCTAATGGATATCACCATGCCGGGCTGTGATGGCCTGGAAGCCACCCGGCAGATCAAGCAAGCGCTGCCAGAGGTGGTCATCGTGGTGTTGACAGTGCACAGTGATGAAGAAAAACTGTTCGCAGCGATAAAAGAGGGCGCACAGGGTTATTTACTCAAAAACATTCGCTCGGAGACGATGTTGCAGTTGATACGCGGGGCGTTGCGTGGCGAAGCCGCGATCACGCCGGTGCTGGCCGGTTATATGCTGGAGGAATTCCGCCGCCTGAGCCGTGAACACCCCGCCGCCAGCGAACCGGTCGAAACCCTCACATTCCGCGAACAGGAGGTATTGGGGTTGGTGGCGACGGGGGCAACGGACAAAGAAATCGCCGAAGCGCTGAATGTCAGCCTGCACACGGTCAAGAGTCACATGCGCAATATTTTGGGCAAGCTCCACGTCAACAACCGCTACGAAGCAGCCAGATATGCCCGTTACAAGGGGCTGCTGTGAGCACTCCCCGCCCTTCATCTCCCAGGAACTAGTTCGCCACCCCCGCAGAGCGATTTCCAGATCGCTCTTTTTTCATGCTTACATCTCCCCCACGAACGTTACATGCGTTGTCTTCGACCTGTATGCTGGAAAGTGACTGTGAGGATCGGGGATCATGGAAAAGCATCGTGTCCTGTTGTTAAGCGCCCATCCCCTGTTGAGTGAGGGGCTGGGAAACCTGTTGAGCACACTTGAGGATGTGATCCTCATCGGCCCGCGCGACCTGGGACGTTTCGCCCTTACCGATCTGGTCGCGGACGCGCCGGACGCGGTTCTGTTCGCCGGGCAGGAAGACGACTACGCCACCATGAACACCCTCATGATCGAGATTTGGAAACATTACCCTGACCTGCCGGTGATCCAGGTGGGCCTGGCCGCGAACAAGGCGAACCATATCGTGCGTGTTTATACCTCTCACACGCTGCCCGCGCGCAGCGCCGACCTGATCGAAACCATCCGTAGCCTGCCGATCCAGCAACAAGGCGGAACCGTGGAAGATACCGAAGAGACTTAAAGTGAGGATGAAGCGTATGTCGAACACGATGGGCAAGCGGTTGCTCGGTGCGCTTGGCGTCATGGGGCTGCTGCTCTTGGGAACAGTCTACTGGGTTCAGGCCGCACCACCGGGACAATCTGCCGAGGAGGGACGGGCGATTTTCGAGGCGAAATGCGCAAGCTGCCACACCGTTGGCGGCGGCGATGGCGTCGGCCCAGACCTGATCGGCGTGGCGGAGCAGCGCGATCCGGCGTGGCTGGCGCGCTGGCTGGACGAACCCGACGTAATGCTGGCTGAGGGCGATTCTATCGCGACAGAATTGCTCGAAAAGTACAACGGCATTCCGATGCCCAACCAAAACCTGAGCCAGGCGGAGATCGACGCGCTACTGGCCTATCTGGGCGCAGCCGAAGCGGCAGAAGTCCCCGCCGAGGATACACAAAAAACAGAACTCACCGGCAGCGGGCAGGCAGGTAAAGACCTGTTCACCGGCTCAACACGTTTTACCAATGGCGGAACGGCATGTATCGCCTGCCACGATACGGCAGCGCTGGGAATGCCGGGGGGCGGGACGTTGGGGCCAGACCTGACCAATGTCATCGAGCAGTACGGCGAAACGGGCCTGGTTTCCGTGCTGGCGAATGTGCCATTCCCGACTATGCGTCCCATTTACCAAAACCGGCCCCTTACGCCTCAAGAGCAAGTGGATCTGGCGCTGTTCCTTCAAGGATCAGCGGGCGAGGACGCGCCCAGCCGGTGGGGGCGGCACGTGGTGCTGTCGCTATTGGCGTTCGTGGTAATGGACATTTTTCTCGGCTTGCTGTTCTTCTGGCGGCGGCGGCTGCCACAACAGGCACACCGGTCGTTGCGGGATCGTTAGCGCGTTTGACAACGGAGGAAAAGAGTTGATGGGCTGGATTAAAGAGCTGGTTGACCCCCAGGCACGGCAATGGGAAGAACTTTACCGGAATCGCTGGCAACACGACAAGGTGATCCGCAGCACACACGGCGTCAATTGTACGGGCGGCTGTTCGTGGATGGTATATGTCAAGGATGGGATTGTTACCTGGGAGATGCAGGCGACCGATTACCCCAGCCTGGACGCCGAGCTACCGCCATACGAACCGCGTGGTTGCCAGCGTGGGATTAGCTTTTCATGGTATCTGTATAGCCCGTTGCGCGTGAAATATCCCTATGCGCGCGGGACGCTCATCGACTTGTGGCGGGCCGCCAAAGCCACCCACGCCGATCCGGTGGCGGCCTGGGCCAGCATCATGGCCGACCCCGCCAAGCGCCGCGAATACCAGCAAGCGCGCGGCAAAGGCGGATTCCGGCGCATCAGTTGGGACGAGGCGCTGGAGATCATCACCGCTTCAACGCTGCATACCATCAAAAAATACGGGCCTGACCGCGTGGTCGGGTTTTCACCGATCCCGGCGATGTCGATGCTCAGCTATGCGGGAGGCAGCCGCTTCTTGCAGCTCATCGGCGGCGTCGTCATGAGCTTCTATGACTGGTACTGTGACCTGCCCCCCGCCTCGCCAGAAGTCTGGGGCGAGCAAACCGACGTGGCCGAAAGCGCCGACTGGTACAACAGCAAGTACATCGTGGCGATGGGGTCCAATGTGGCGATGACGCGCACGCCGGACGCGCACTTTCTCTCCGAAGCGCGATGCGATGGCTCCAAGCTGGTGGTCTTCTCACCGGACTTCAGCCAGGTCGCCAAGCACGCCGACTGGTGGGTTCCCATCAACGCCGGGCAGGATGGCGCGTTCTGGATGGCCGCCAACCATGTCATCCTGAAGGAGTTCCACGCCGAGCGACAGGCCCCCTACTTCATTGATTATGTCAAGCGCTACACTGATTCCCCGTTCTTGGTGGTGTTGGAAAAACACGGCGAAACGTATGCGCCGGGCCGGATGTTGCGGGCCAGCCAACTCACTCGCTACGCGGGCGTGGAGAACGCGGAAACGAAATTCCTGATGCTCGACCAGCCAAGCGGCCAGCTCAAAATGCCGCAAGGGACGCTTGGCTTTCGGTGGCAGCAGCAAAAGGGCCAGTGGAATCTTGAATTGAAAGATGGGGTTGACGGCTCCGAGATTGACCCGGCGCTGACCCTGCTGGACGATCATGACGCGATCGCCCAGGTCACGTTCCAGGAGTTTGCCTTCGAGCGCGTCTCCCTGCGCGGCGTGCCCGTGCGCCACGTCGAAACGGCGGAGGGCACGGTTGTCGTCGCCACCATCTACGATCTGCTCATGGCGCAGTTCGGCGTCGGGCGTGGGCTGGAAGGCAACTACCCGCAAGACTACGACGACGAAGATGCAGCCTATACCCCCGCCTGGCAGGAACGCTTCACCGGCATCGACCGGCAGATGGTGATCCAGTTCGCACGGGAATGGGCTTCGACCGCCGAGCAGACCGAAGGACAGTGTTCGATCATCATCGGGGCGGGGATCAATCACTGGTATCACAATAATTTGCTCTATCGCGCCGCCATTACGAGCCTGATGCTGACCGGCTGCGTGGGGCGCAACGGCGGCGGTTTGAACCACTATGTCGGACAGGAGAAAATCGCCCCCATTTCCGCCTGGGCAACTATTGCTATGGCGCTGGATTGGGCCAAACCGCCCCGGCTGCAAAACTCCCCCTCGTTTCACTATGTCCACTCCGACCAGTGGCGCTATGAAGGCGACTTCGGCCCGCTGGCTCCCGTTGGCGAGGCCGATAACCCCCTGACACAGGGGCACACGATGGACATGCAGCGACGCGCGGTGCGGATGGGCTGGCTACCGTTTTTCCCGCAGTTCAACCGCAGCCCGATCGACGTGGTGCGCGATGCCGAAGCCGCCGGCGCAAAAACGGGCGATGAGATCAAGCAGTGGATCGTCGAGCAATTGCAAAGCGGCGACCTGCAATTCGCCGTTGACGATCCAGATGCGCCCGAAAACTGGCCGCGCACCTGGTTCATCTGGCGCGGGAATGCGCTGAAATCCAGCGCGAAGGGCCATGAATATTTCCTCAAGCACTACCTGGGCACGCACAACAACGCCATCGCCGAGGACGTTTCCGGCGAGGGGGCGGGGCCGGAAGGCAAGTTCGACCTGGTGGTCGATATCAACTTCCGCATGGACACGTCGGCGCTGTATTCGGACATCGTGCTGCCGACAGCGACGTGGTACGAGAAGAACGATCTCAACTCGACCGACCTGCACTCGTACATCCATCCCCTGGCCGAAGTCGTGCCGCCGTGTTGGGAATCGCGTAGCGACTGGGACATCTTCAAAGCGTTTGCCAAAAAGTTCAGCGAACTGGCCCCGGATCACTTCCCGGAACCGGTGCGCGAGGTCGTGGCCGTGCCCTTGCAGCACGACACCCCCGCCGAAATCGCCCAGCCGGAGATCAAAGATTGGACTGCCGGAGAATGCGATCCCATTCCGGGGAAGACGATGCCCAACTTTGTCGTGGTGGAACGCGATTATGCCAACGTATACAACCGCTTCATCTCGCTGGGGGCAAATGTGCGCGCCGGAGGGATCGGCGCACATGGAATTCGCTGGTCGGTCGAAGACCTCTATGACGAACTGGTCGAGGATCACCCATCGGAGCAATGGAACGGGGCGCGATACCCCTCGCTGGCCGACGCGAAAGACGCCGCCGACGTGATTTTGTATCTCGCGCCGGAAACCAACGGCGAAAGCGCCTACCGCGCCTTCAAAGCCGAGGAAGAAAAAGTGGGGCTGCCGCTGGCCGACCTGGCCGAAAAGACGCGGGGGGTGCGCTATACCTTCGCCGACCTGACCAGGCAGCCGCGCCGCCTGCTCACCAGCCCTATCTGGTCGGGCATTGTCAACGATGGGCGCGCCTACTCCGCGTATTGCCTCAACGTCGAGCGCCTGGTTCCCTGGCGCACCATCACCGGGCGGCAGCATTTCTACCTGGATCATGAAGGTTACATCGCCTTTGGCGAGCACCTGCCGACCTACAAGCCCAAGCTCGATCCCAAGGCGCATGGCGACATCCTCAAGACCCAGGAGGTCGAGGGATCGATCATGCTCAACTACCTGACGCCGCACGGCAAGTGGCAAATCCACTCGACGTATTCCGACAACCTGCGCATGCGCACCCTCTCGCGCGGGGTGGACCCGTTCTGGATGAGCGTTGAAGACGCCGCCGCGATTGGCGTCGAAGACAACGACTGGGTGGAAATCTTCAACGATCACGGAGTCGTCGTGACGCGAGCGATTGTCACGGCGCGTATTCCGCGCGGGCTGTGCTTCATCTATCACGCGATGGAACGCACCGTTTCCGTTCCCAAATCGCCGCTGCGCGGCAACAAACGCGCCGGAGGCCACAACAGCCTGACCCGCACCCGCCTGAAGCCCAACCTGATGCTAGGCGGCTACGGTCAGTTCACCTACGCCTTCAACTATTGGGGGCCAACCGGCGTCAACCGGGACACTTTCGTACTGGTACGCAAACTCGATGGCGAGCCGCGCTGGTAGCGACAGGGAGGATTGAGCAATGAAAATTCAAGCGCAAGTGTCGATGGTGTTCCACCTGGACAAGTGCATCGGCTGCCACACCTGTAGCGTCTCGTGCAAGAACATCTGGACAGACCGCCAGGGCGCAGAGTATATGTGGTGGAACAACGTCGAAACGAAACCCGGAACCGGGTATCCCGTCAAGTGGGAAGACCAGGAGCAATATAAAGGGGGATGGGAGAAAAAGAACGGCAAGCTATCGCTCAAGATGAATGGCCGGGTGGGCATGCTGGGCAATCTCTTTTTCAACCCCAATTTGCCCTCCTTGGACGATTATTACGAACCCTGGACGTATGAATATGAGCACCTGTTCAATGCCCCGGCTGAAAACGACCAGCCCACCGCCCGCCCCATCTCGATGATCACCGGGGAGCCGATAGAAATCGACGCCGGGCCGAACTGGGACGACGACCTGAGCGGATCGGAAGTCTACGCCACCAACGACCCCAACCTGGACGATCTCAGCGACGATGAGCGCCAGATGATGTTCGAGATCGAGCGCATGGTGTTCTTCTATCTGCCGCGCATCTGCAACCACTGCCTGAACGCGGGGTGTGCGGCGGCCTGCCCTTCTGGAGCGATCTACAAACGGGGCGAAGATGGCATCGTGCTGGTGAACCAGGAAAAATGCCGGGGCTGGCGCATGTGCGTGACCGGCTGCCCCTACAAGAAGGTGTACTACAACTGGTCGACCGGCA
>CAZSXY010000009.1:20276-40118 GCA_964611395.1 uncultured Anaerolineaceae bacterium
ATGTGCGTGACCGGCTGCCCCTACAAGAAGGTGTACTACAACTGGTCGACCGGCAAGTCCGAAAAGTGCATTCTGTGCTATCCCCGGCTCGAAACGGGGCAGGCCCCGGCGTGCTTCCATTCGTGCGTGGGGCGCATCCGCTACCTGGGCGTGCTGCTCTATGACGCCGACCGGCTCGAGGAAGCGGTGGCCGTCGATGACGCCGATCTGGTGCAGGCCCAACGCGACATCATTCAAGACCCGTCCGATCCCGCCGTCATCGCCGCTGCTAAGGCGAACGGGGTATCCGACGCGCTGATCGAGGCCGCGCAGCAGTCGCCGGTCTACCAGTTCGTCAAAACGTGGGAGTTGGCCCTGCCGCTGCATCCCGAATTCCGCACGCTGCCGATGTTGTTCTACGTTCCCCCCATGCTGCCGATCCAGGCGACGACGGGAAACGGCACCATCGACGCCACCCAGGGCAATGACGAAACGGCTAACTTCTTCGGTTCGCTGGAACAGGCGCGGCTGCCCCTGCGCTACATGGCGCGGCTGTTCTCAGCGGGCAACGAAGCGGAAATTGCGGCGGTCTATCGCAAGCTGATCGCGGTGCGCCTCTACCGCCGGGCGCAGAACACGACCGGCGAACTGGACGCGGAAACGCGACACATTCTCGACGAAGCAGGGTTGACCGCAGACGAAGCGCAGGCGATCTTCGAACTGACCGCCAAGCCGACCTTCGATCAGCGCTTCGTCATCCCGCCGCTGGCCCGCGAAGTCGATATCGAAACGGTGATCGATCCCCTGACGCACAAGGCCGAGGCGGGGTTCGGCTTCCGGCGTGACGCCAAGCGAGGGCAATAACCATGGCCGAAACACAAACCAGGGACCGGGTTTACGAATTATTGGCCGGGCTGGTGGAGTATCCCACGCCGGACTTGCCGGATCAGGTGGCGGCGTGCGTGGCGGCCCTCAGGCGGGCGCATCCCCGCGCGGCGCGGCATCTAGTCCGGTTTGAGACGTTCGCAGCAGGGGCAGCGCTAAGCGCGTTGGAGGAATTGTACACATCCACCTTCGACCTGACGCCGGTCAGTTATCCCTATGTGGGCTACCAGCTTTTCGGCGACACCTACAAGCGCGGGGCATTCCTGGCGCAGTTGAATGCGCGCTACCGCGAACATGCTTTCACCGCCGCTGCGGGCGAACTGCCCGACCATCTGGGCGTCATCTTGCGCTATCTGGCGCGGACGGGGGATATGGAACTGGTCACCGAGGGCCTGATCCCCACATTGAAGCGCATGATCGATCAGCTCAAGGGCAATCCCTACCGCGATGTCATGCGCGCGATACTCACCGCGCTTCAGAGTCAATAAAAGTTATGGAGAGGGCACATGGCTGACGAAGTGCTTTTTATCGCGTTTCCCTACGCCGCCGTGATTGTGGCGGTCGTGATGAGCATTTACCGCTACGCCGATAACCGCTTCACCTACAGCAGCCTGTCGTCGCAGCTTTTGGAAAATCGCTACCTCGCCTGGGCGTCTGTCGCATGGCACTACAGCATCGGGCTAATCCTGCTCGCCCATGTGCTGGCGGCGCTGTTGCCCGGCGTGTGGGCAACGCTGCTCGGTGGGCGCTTCCGGCTCTACGTGATGGAAATTACCGGGATGGGTTTGGCGCTGATGGCGATCATCAGCATGGGCTTGTTTATCTGGCGGCGGTTGGTGAACCCGCGTGTGCGAGCGGTGACGACAACCGGCGACTGGGTGTTGCTGATCACGCTATTGCTACAGATCGGATTAGGGATTGCGGTCGCATTCATCTATCGTTGGGGCGCGTTGTGGTATCTGCGGACGGCGACTCCCTGGTTGGAATCGTTGGTGCGGCTCGATCCGCACATCGACTACGTAACGCCGCTCCCCTGGCTGATCAAGCTCCACTTCATCGGCGGGTTTGTGACTATCGCGCTGGTGCCGTTCACCCGCCTCGTGCACGCCGTGACCATCCCGATTGGCTACCTGTGGCGACCCTATCGGCTGGTGATCTGGAACCGGCGGCAGGCCCAAAGAGGATGATAGATGCCCACGCTTGAAGAATTGCTGCAAGAGTCTGCGGCGTTTCACCGCCACCTCTGCCCCCGCCAGGTCTTGGGGGTGCGCATGGGGCTATTGGGGGGCCGCCGGTTGGGGCTGGACGTGCCGCGCGACGATAAGCGCCTGCTGACGTTTGTCGAAACGGACGGGTGCGCCGCCGATGGCGTCTCGGTGGCAACGGGCTGCCGGGTCGGGGGGCGCACGCTGCGCGTGATCGACTTCGGGAAGGTGGCGGCGACGTTTGTCGATACGTCTACCGGCGGCGCGATCCGCGTTGCCCCCGCGCCAGATGTGCGGGCGCGTGCCTGGGATTACGCCCCTGGCGCAAAGAACAAGTGGCAGGCGCATCTGTGGGGCTACCAACGGATGCCGGATGACGAACTGCTGGTGGTGCAGGCCGTCGTACTGACCGTTTCGCTGGAAAGACTATTGAGCAAACCAGGCTATCGCGTGAACTGCGACGTTTGCGGCGAGGAAATCATCAACGAACGCGAGGTGGTTCGAGAAGGCATGATCTTGTGCCGGGCCTGCGCCGGTGACGCCTACTACCAGCCGGTTGTGGAACCGGAGTGGCTTGCAGCGGAGGTTGGCTGACAATGATCGACTCTATCAAAGACGGCATGAAGAACCTGTTTCCGGGCTATTTCGCCCTGGTCATGGCCACCGGGATTGTCTCGATTGCAGCGTACCTGCTCGACATGGATACAATCGCCTGGGGGCTGCTCTATCTGAACGTGGCCGCTTATGTGATCTTATGGCTGCTAACGCTGGGCCGCATCCTGTTTCACTTCCCGCTGCTGCTCGCCGACCTGGCCAGTCACGGCAAAGGCCCCGGATTTTTCACCATCATAGCCGGGACGGGCGTGCTCGGCAGCCAACTCGTGATCCTGGCCGGGGATCGTTCGACGGCGCTGTGGCTGTGGTATCTGGCCATTGGGCTGTGGGTCGTGCTGATCTATACGTTTTTCGCGGCGGCCACCCTCCGCGAGACCAAACCCCCGCTCGAACAGGGCATCAACGGCGCGTGGTTGATCGCCGTCGTGGCCACGCAGGCGATTTCCATCCTGGGCACACTCATCGCGCCAATGTTCGGCGAGCAGCCCGAAAAGACGTTGTTCTTCACCCTCAGCATGTACCTGCTTGGCTGCATGCTCTACATTCTGATCATCTCGCTCATCTTCTATCGTTTTTTGTTCTTCAAGCTGGAACCCCAGGACTTAACACCCCCCTACTGGATTAACATGGGAGCAGTCGCCATCACCACGCTGGCCGGATCGACGCTGATGCTCAATGCGGGTCGTTCGGAATTCCTGACGGAACTCATGCCGTTCCTGAAGGGGTTTACGCTGTTCTTCTGGGCCACCGGCACGTGGTGGATTCCGCTGTTGGTCATTCTGGGCTTCTGGCGGCATGTCTATAAGCGCTACCCGCTGACCTATCACCCGCTGTATTGGGGCATGGTCTTCCCCCTGGGCATGTACACGGCCTGCACCTTTCAGTTGTCCCGCGCTACCGGACTGGTGTTCCTGAAGACTATTCCGGAGTATTTCGTGTACGTGGCGCTGGTCGCCTGGCTGGGCACATTTGTCGGGTTATTGCGCAGTTTGGCGATCAACCTCAGCGGCGTGCGTTTCGGCTGGTTCATGCTCTCCCAGGGCAAAGGGCTCGAATAGCTGGCCTCGATCCTTTCGCTTTATGTCCGCCTCTCGCTCAGGGTAATCGCAACATAAAGGCTTCGACGAGTAACCGCTTCCATATTGCTATCAAAACAATCCTGCCTGGAGTCTCGCCTCAGCAGTCGTGCCACACTTGCTCGAAAAACTCAACGCTATTTCCTCGCGACCTGATCTCCCCTCGCTGTGCGCGAACGCAACATCATTCCCTGCCTGATACGCTGCTGGTGTCTCGTGGGCTGAACTGGCTCAGTGCCGGTCACCGTTCCGGGATGGAGGGAGCTATCCCTGCGCGTTCACTGCATTAGGCCCGGTTGGTTTTTCTGAAAAGCTATGTTATAGTGCTGTTATGCGAATAATTTTTATTACAAAAAATTACAAAAAACGCCAAAAGGGGAAATTGAAGACGCACCACGTCTAAGCACAATCCCTCCCCCCTGCATTCCCGTTCGTCTCATGACACAGCGCAAGGAGAATACCCGATGGTTCAGGTCAGTTATCCCGGCGTTTATATCCAGGAAGTTCCCAGCGGGGTTCACACCATCACGGGTGTTTCGACCTCGATTGCCACCTTCCTGGGACGAGCAACCAAAGGCCCCATTAACCAGCCGGTTCGCCTGCTGAGCCTGGCCGACTACGAGCGCAACTTTGGCTCACCCGATCCGCGCAGCGATCTTGCTGACAGCGTGCGCCTGTTTTTCACCAACGGTGGCACCGACTGCTATGTCGTGCGGCTGGCAAAAGGAGCCGACACGGCCAAAGTCGCGCTCCATTCACAGGGCGGGCTGCCGGTGCTGGCCGCCGAGGCCAAAATGGCCGGGGTATGGGCCGACACGGTGCGGTTGGTGGTGGACTACAACACCCCGACCCCCGACGAAACCTTCAACCTATCAGTTCTCCAAGAAGAAGGCGGGCGTGTCGTCGCGACCGAGCAATTCACCAACCTGACGATGAAACCGGGCGCACCTCGTTTCGCCCCTTCCTTCGTCACCGACAACTCGGCCCTGATCACGCTCTCGCTGCACAGCAGCATGGGCGATCTGTCTGATCCCGGCGCGTTCATCAAAGACCTGGCCAACAGCTTTGCGGGGTTCTCCCAGTCGCGCAGGCCGCTCGGCCTCGTCGCTGACGTGCGCACGACGTTGCAAGACCTGCTCACCGCACCGGGCAGCAGCGCCAGCTTCACATTCGAGATCAGCGTCAACGGCGGCGCATTCGTGCCGGTGGTTCTCACGCCCTGGCCGGATGTAGGCACTGCCACCATCGCGCAAATCGAGGGACACTTCCAGTCGCGGATCAATGCCGGGCTGGCGATGGTCACTCCGGCAGAAACCGTGACCTGTGAGTTGGTGACAGTTGGTAACCTGCGCAACATGCTGACCATCACCGTCGACAGCGGCGACCGGTCCAGCGTGCGCGTGCGCCGCGCCCCCAGCAACGATATCGCCGCCGCGCTGATGCTGGGCGTGGACCAGGGCGGCATCGAACCGGCACGGTGGAGCAACTTCCGTCCTGCCCCCAACGGCGCTTTCCTGCTTTTCGGCGACATCCCGCCGGGCGGCAACCAGTTGGGCGATCTCAACGCGATCAGCGACCTGGATCAGAACGCCATCACGGCGATCACCATTGACGGAACCGCGATCCCGCTGGACGGCACCAACGGTTACGACCTCGTGACGACAGCCGACGGCGACGACTGGTTTGTCAGTGCGCCGGTCAGCGGCAGCCCACACGGCGATAACGACGGCGTGCGCGAAAAACTGCGCATCATGGCCTTGGCGATCAACAACACGCCGGGCCTCAAATGGCGTGCGGAGGTGCGGGGCTATCACCTGGCGCTGCTGGCCACTGAAGGCGAGATCAACGCCACGCCTTCTGTTGCGACCGGCGTCGCCGCATTTGACAACGCGTTAGCGCTCAATACGCGCCGCTATTCGCTGGGCACTACCAGCACGAGCGCGTTTGTCTCAGAACAAGCCGGAGGGAACGACGGCACCGCGCCCGGTGTGGCCGAATATCTGGGCAACCCCACCGATCAAACCGGCTTCCACGCGCTAGACACCGTCGACCTCTTTAACCTCATGGTGATCCCGGGCGACGAAGAGGTGGGCCAGACCGTGATGAACCAGATATGGGGACCGGCCAGCGTGTACTGCCAGTCGCGCCGCGCTTTCCTGTTGATCGATCCACCCAGGGACTGGACCGGGTCCGATGGCCGCCCCGCCGTCGTACAGGACACAGTCAAAGCCAATGACCTGCGTTCGCTGGTGGTCAAAGATCATAGCGCCGTGTTCTATCCGCGCCTGCGCTACTCGTCTGCTGGCACGATCCGCACGATCGGGCCGGCGGGGGTCATCGCCGGACTGATGGCGCGCATCGACTCGACGCGCGGCGTATGGAAAGCCGCCGCCGGAACCGAGGCCGATCTGCGTGGCATTCTGGGGCTGGAAGTTAACCTGACCGACATGGAAAACGGCGTATTGAACAAACTCGGCGTGAACTGCCTGCGCACCTTCCCCAGCGGATTCGTCAGTTGGGGGGCGCGCACACTGGACGGTTCTGACGACATCGGCTCGGAATGGAAATATATCCCGATCCGGCGGCTGGCGCTGTTCCTGGCGGAATCGCTGTACAGGGGCACCAAGTGGGCGGTCTTCCAGGCCAACGATGAACCGCTGTGGGCCGACATCCGCCTGAATCTTAACGCCTTCATGATGGGCTTGTTCCGGCAGGGCGCGTTCCAGGGCAGCACACCTAACGACGCCTTCTTCGTCAAGTGCGATGCCGAAACAACCACCCAGGCCGACCGCAACCTGGGTATTGTGAACATCATCGTCGGTTTTGCACCACTCAAGCCCGCCGAATTTGTCGTGATCAAGATTCAGCAGATTGTAGGCGATCTCTAAAAGGAGCAAGCGATGGCTAACGGATTTGTCGTAAACGCGCACCGTTACGACCCCTACAAGAACTTCAAGTTCCGCGTGGTGTTGGACGGTAGAACGGTCATGGGCGTGAACAAGGTCAGCGCGCTGAAGCGGACCACCGAGGTCGTGACCTACCGCGAAGGCGGCCAAAACAGCACCGATTTCAAGTCGCCGGGCCGCACCAGCTATGAAGCGGTCACGATGGAGCGCGGCATCACGCACGACACAGAATTCGAGAAATGGGCGAATCTGGTCCACGCCTACGCCGGAGACGCGGCGATGGACCTTGTCAACTACAAAAAAGACCTGACGCTGGAAGTGCTCAATGAGCGGGGGCAGGTGGCGCTGCGCTACTTCCTGCACGGCTGCTGGATCAGCGAATTCACCGCCGTGCCGGAGCTGGATGCCAGCGCCAACGCGGTCGCCATCGAGAGCCTGCGCGTTGAGGTCGAAGGCTGGGAACGCGACACCAGCGCCATCGAGCCGGACGAATCCGGCAATGTGCCGCCCGCACCCTAGAACCGGAATATTCGATGACCGCGATCACCACGCAGCCCGCCATGTTTCGCGCCTTCGGGATTGAAACCGTCGACCTGGACCTGGATTTTGCGCATACCCCGCGCCCGGAACTGGTGACACAGCTTCTGGCGTGCTGTACGTCGCTGGATCGTGCCGCGTGCCTGGGGTTGACGGTGGGCCGCCGCATCGCGTACCTGCTGCACATCGCGCGGCAAAGCGCACATCCCGCGTTGCCGCTGGTGCTGGCGTGCGCAGGCTGCGGCGAGCGCATGGAGATCGCGCTGGATACCAGTGACGTGGCGCGCTTGCAACCGGAGGACGACGCCCAACCGGTAACCGTGGACATAGACGGCACGCAGTTTGTGCTGCGCCGCCCAACCGGCAGCGATCAACTGCGCTGGCGGCAGGCAGCACCACACAACGGGCACAGCCTGGTGGAACACATGATCCGCACACTGCTGCTGGAACCGCCATTCGATGGGCGCACCCTGCCCGACGAGGTGATCCAGCGCATTGACGAAGCCATGCGCGAGCACGATCCGTTGGTGAACTTCGCGGTAGATGTACAGTGTCCGGCCTGCGGTCACGGTGCGATCTATGATCTCGATCTTGAAGCGCACATTTTGGACACCTTCCGCCGCGTGCAAACGCATCTGATCGAGAGTGTGCACCGGCTGGCGCGGCGTTATCACTGGGGCGAAGTCGAAATCCTGGCGCTGCCCGCGTGGCGGCGGTCGCGCTACCTGGCGCTGCTGAACCGGGAGGAGATCGGGTTATGAGCGGCTACTTTGCACGACTCGCACAGCAAACCGGCTTGATCCCGGCCCCGGTCAGCACGCATGAACCGGCGACGCCGCCTATCCAGGAGATCGTCGAGGAGCGCGACGTTTCCGCCCCGCCGCCAACGGCAGGCCCCGCGCCGCACGATCATGCAGAAACTCCACCGCCCGCCGCCGCGCTCCCGCCCACGCCCATCACGCGCAACGAGACGGTGATCGCGGAGGAGGTCGAAGTGCGGGAAAAATACCGGTTGATCGATCCTTTGCCGGTGGATGAGGACGGCGCACAATCGCGGCCTGACGCGGTGATTCCGACCCGGCCCGCGCTCCATGAGCAGGCGACTCTGCCACCCGCGCCGGACGATCAAGCGCCTGCGCCGCAACATATCCTGAGCGAAGAAGACACTTCGCCCAAAGGCGAGCGCGCCCGGCCCTGGTTTGCGACTTTTGAGCGCATCCGGCAATGGGTGGCCGCTGCGCCAGACGAACCCGGCGATGAGCAGGCCACCACGCCACCGTTCGCGGTGGAATCCGCGCCGCTCCCCGCCCCACGACCAGCAGCCGAACGGGTCTCACGACCGGCGAGCGAAGCCCAGGACGAGCTACACAGCGAAACGGTAACGCTGTCGATCGGCACGATTAGCGTGATCGTTGAGGAACCGGACACCCCCGCGTCCCCCCACCGCGATCCACCCGCGCCGGTTCCGCGTCCGGCAGAGGCGCAAGGTCGCCGCATAAGCCGCCATTACCTGAGAGGGACGTAAAATGGCTCTGGCAAACACCGGCAAGGCAATCGGCAAAGCCACCCAACTGCTGAGCGACCTTCTGAATAAACGCACCAACCTGGAAGTGACGGTCGGCAGGCCAGAACCGTCCAACGGAACCAGCCCCTCGCTGCCCCAGCCGCGCCTGAACCTGTTTCTGTATGAAGCAGCGTTCGATCCCAACATGAAGAACGTGCCGCTGGACGCCGGGCAGCAGGCCCCACTCTGGTTGACGCTGCGGTTTTTGCTCACGGCCTTTGATGACGATGGCAGCAGTGATACCGTCCAGGCCCACGAGTATCTGGGCGAAGGGCTGCGCGCGCTGCAATCGCTTAGTTTCATACCACTTGACACGTTAACGGCTTCTATCATTGCCGCGCTCAAAGATAACCCTGAAACGTTGAAGATTACATTCGAAGACGCTCCCTCCGATCTGCTGGCGCGGCTGATGCAGGGCAGCGACGAAAAGTATCGCTTCTCACTGAGCTTCCAGCTTCGCCCGGTGATGATCGCCCCCGCCGAACCGCCCAGTTACGCGCTGCTGGTCGGTGTTGATAACACGCTCACCCCGGCGGACGTGATCGGAGACGAGGGGATCGACATTACGGTGCTGCCCTCGATGGGGCCGAGGCTCAGCGGCGTTGCGCCTGCTGCATTTGAGATCGGTGACGAGCTGACGCTGGTTGGCTCAGACCTCAACCTATCCGGCTTGAGCGTGCGCCTGGGCATTGCGTCACTGCCCGCGACTGAACAGCAGCCGAATGCGCTGCGCTGCACGGTAGACGCCAGCGTCGCCACGAGCATCGCCGCCGGGAGCCAATCCCTCGCTGCCGTGCTGACGCTGCCCAATGGGCGGCAGCGATCGAGCAACCTCGTGGTGGGAGCTTTGCTGCCTACCGTGCAAACGGCAACCACCAGCGGCCTGCACGCCGTCGCCGGGCTGCCCGCCGGAGTCGCGGGCAACATCCAGCTTACCGGGGCCCTGCTCGGACGCGAACAAGATGACATCTTCCTGGCGCTGTACCGCGACGGCGCAGTCGTCAAAGTTTACGATGCGCCGTTCACGTTCGCGCCGGATCAAACCGCGCTGACGCTGGCTATTCCAGACGACAATCCCGTCCCGTCCGGCACGTACCGCGTAATCCTGCGCATCAACCAACAACAGGCCCGGCGCAGCCCGGAGGTGACTCTAACGCCATGAGCGACGAACACGTCACGTTCTCCCCGCGCCTGCGGGCCGACGATGCCCGCGCCAATTACTGGCTGCGGCAGGTCACGTTGCGCCTGCGCCGTGAGATCACCTGGCTGGCCTACCAGCAGCAAGTCCTGCTAGACACAGATCACCTGGCTGCATTTTCACCGGCGGACAAGGCCCAGGCCGCGCTCGACATGAGCCGTTTCTGGGACGACAAGCAGGACTTCTACCAGACCGACCCCACCGCGCGTTACCTGACCGATCTGCTACACGCCGAAATCCCGCCGGTCGCGGAACCAGTGCAGGAGGGCACATTTGGCTACGTACTCGACATGCTGGGATTGGACGATCTCGCCGCGTTCGTGCTGGCGTTAGGATTGGCCGCCGCACTCGACCACGCGTTGGGCAGCGTGATCGCGGTATGCCTCAACGACGCCAACCGCACCCAACCGAATCTGGCCCTTGTGCAGCGCTTGTGGGACGATCCCGACGCCGTGCTGGCGATCAACGATCCGGCCCACCCGCTATTTCGCTGCGGCCTGCTGCAAGAGGCGGGCGCTGCGATAGGGTGGGAAAGCGGTCTGACCGTCCCGTCACCGGTCGCGCGCCAGTTATTGTTTCATGATACGCCGCTGCCGCCGGGACTGTCGTCCGTGACGGCACCAACACGATATGCCCTGCCCGACACCGCGCGGCTGGTGGCAGCGCGGCTGGCCGCAGAACCCGGCGATGGGCTGCGGATCGTGCCGGTGCGCGGGCCGAAAGGCGCGGATCACGACGCTTTCGCGCAGGGTGTCGCCCAGGCCGCCGGCAAGGCGCTGGTCCGGTTTGCCGCCGTCCCGGCTCTGCTCGCCAACCCGCACTACATGAACGGGGTGGCGACGCTGTGTTGGCTACGCGACCTCGCGCTGTTCATCGACGAAGACCTCGCGTCCGGCGGCTACCTGCCCAGCCTGTCGATCCCGCTGGTGCTGTTCCTGGGTATCAGCGACAAAGCGCACATCCCCGCCGTGCCGGTTCGTTACCTGCTGCCGGTGCTCGATCTGCCGCCGTTCACCTATGCGGAACGCGCCGCGTACTGGCGGCAGGCGCTGGGATCGCACGCCACCGGGCTGGAAGACGCCATCACCGAGGGCGCGCGGCGTTTCCGCTATGGCAAAACCACCATCGACCGCATCACCTCCGGGCTGCGCGCGCAACCGGGACGGATCGGTGAGCGTGAATTCGTCGCTGCCTGCCGGGCCGAGATCGAGCTGGACATCGGCAGCATGGCGCAGAAGGTGACGCCGCGCTTCTACGACGAACGCCTGATCCTCCCGCCCAGGCAGGCAGACCAGTTCCAGGAAGTGATCAACGCCATGCGCGCGCTGACCGAAGTGCATTACACCTGGGGAACGGCGCAGGTGTGGAACGAGGGCGGGATCACGGCGCTGTTCGCCGGGCCGTCCGGCACCGGTAAGACGATGGGCGCGGAGATCATCGCCATTGCGCTCGACCTGCCGATGTACCGCATCGATCTGTCGCAGGTCGTGAACAAGTACATCGGCGAAACGGAGAAAAACCTCAAGAAGCTGTTCGACGCCGCCGACACATCCGACCTCATCCTGTTTTTCGATGAAGCTGATTCGCTGTTCGGGCGGCGTACCGAGGTGAAGGACGCTCACGACCGCTATGCCAACCTCGAAATCAGTTACCTGCTGGAACGCATGGAGCGCTTTCGCGGGCTGGCGATCCTGGCGACCAACCGCAAAAACGACCTGGACGAAGCCTTTTTGCGCCGCCTGCGGTTTGTGATCGACTTCCCCATGCCAGGCGAAAACCAGCGCCGCCAGATATGGCAGCAGGCGATTCCGGCGGCGGTTGACGGATCCGAGATCGACTTCGACTTCCTGGCGCGACAGTTCCGGCTGGCAGGCGGGCATATCCGCTCGATCGTGTTCAACGCCTGTCTACAAAAAGCCAGCGCCGCGCGCAGCAATGGGGGTGGCAAGCTGGTCATGGAAGACGTGGTCGCCGCCGTCCGGCGCGAATACGACAAGCTCAACCGCCCGATCAGCCTGGATACATTCGGCCCTTACGTGGACATCATCGAACGCATGGAGCACGAATCATGAAGCGGGTGCATATCGACAAGCTGCAAATTCGCGTAAAAGGCATCTCGCCGGAACAAACGCGTGCTGCCCTGGACGGTTTGGGCGCGCGGATTGTGCGCGATCTTGCGGATCAGACTGGCCGCAGCGCCACGCTTGACCGGGTGGAATCGCCGCCGGTGCGCATGGCACGTGGCACGCCGCCCACCGCGTTGCGCGATCAGATCGCGCGCGCCGTCGTCACCGCTGTGCAAGCGCAAAGGAGCGACTGACCCATGCCTTACCTGCTGCGCGGCGCACTGATCGAATACGGCACGGATTTTCTAGGGCCGATCCCAAACGTGGTCATTTTCCAGTTCAACCCCGAAAGCCTGACTCGCCGCCTGCAAATCCCGTCACGTCCGGCGGGCGCGCAGGCACGCGAAGAAAACCAGGCGGGCGATCTGCCGGTCGAGCATATTGCTCTGACGGCGTACTTCAACGCAGCAGACGAACTGAAGGACAACAACCCGCTGGCGCGCACATTCGGTATCGGTCCGCGCCTGGCCGCGCTGGAAAAGATGAGCCAGCCGCCCCCCGAAGATGGCAGCCTGTTGGGGCAGGCCATCGACGCTATTGGGGACGCGCTGTTTGGCGGCGGTGGTAGCCCGACCCAACCGATTCCGCGCCAGAGCTACCCGCGTATCCTGTTTATCTGGGGCCTGACGCGCGTGTTGCCGGTGCTGATCGACTCGCTGACTATCACCGAAGAGGAATACGACTTCCTGCTGAACCCGGTCCGGGCCAAAGTGGAACTGGGACTGACCGTGCAGGCGGTCAGCAAATGCTCGGATGACACCATCGCCAAAGGTGCGCTGGAATACACCCGGCTCGCCAAAGACGCGCAGGCCGTCGCCAACCTCGCCAACACAGCCAGCCAGGTCATAGACCTGATCCCGTTCTAGGGGGACGCATGTTTCTCGATTCATCGCGTTATGCCAGAGTGCGCACAGTCGAAGCCAAAACCGCCGACGGTCGGACGGTTAAGGCGGTGGCGCTACGCCGCCTGCCTCGCACCAGCGGCACGCCGGTCGTCATCAAAGAAAACGATCAACTCGACATCATGGCCCAGCGCCGCTACGACAATCCGACGCTGTTCTGGCACATCGCTGACGCCAACACCGAGCTACAAGCCAACGATCTCGTCCAGGATGCGGGCCGCACGATCACGGTCCCGGAGCAGTAAATGGCTGCCATTCAGTACCGCCTGTTTTTCGATAACACCCCGGCCACGCGCCCCCTACTTGACAGCGTGGAGGCGATCACGGTCGAGCAGGAAATGGACATGGCGTGGGAGGCGCGGCTGCAAATCCCGCTGTGTGTGGACCAGCAAGGACGTTGGCAGGGCGAGTCGGAAGGGTTTATGCGTGACTTCGCACGCGTTCGCGTCGAGATCAAGGTCGGAAACGGGACGTTCACCCCCCTGATCGACGGGCCGGTCGTCGGGCGCGACAGCGCGCGCAGTTCCGAACCGGGACAAAGCCAGATCACGCTGATCGTGCACGATGACAGCGTCTATCTGAATCGCGAGGAGGACGTCGAACGCTACGAAAACCGGACCGACGGCGAGGTGGCGCAGCAGTTATTCGACACGGCATCGCAAATCGCCAGCACCGAGATCGACCAGACCGCCCCGCCACAGGACAACCTGACACCGGAACCGGTGCGGCGGGGCACGGCGATGCAAATGCTGCGCACGATGGCCCGCGAGCACGGGATGCACGCTTACGTCCTGCCCGGCGACACCCCTGGCGCGAGCGTGGGCTGTTTCAAGCGCCCCGCGACGCGGCCCTCTGGGCTGCCGCCGCTGATCCTGCTGGGGCCGGAACGCAACGTGGAGCAGGTGAACGTTTCCAGCAGCGCCCAGACGCCTGCCACCACGCGGGCTTTCGCGCTCAGCGTCACCGACAAGGTCACGGCCAGCAGCACCTCCAGCTTCCGCGATGTGGACCTGCTGGGCGAATCCTCAACGCTTGAAGACGAAAGCAGCACCGGGACCGAACTGGCCCGGCCCGGCCCCGGCAGCCGCGTGGCCGTGGAACGGCGGGCTGCCGCGCGCACCGAGCGCAGCAGCTACGCCATCGAGGCCGAGGGCACCGCTATCGGGGCGTGTTACACGGGCGTACTGGTTCCGTACAACGTGGTCACGGTGCAAGCCATCAATGATCGACTCAGCGGCGATTACCTGATCCGGCGCGTGACCCACACCCTGACCCGCTCGACATACCGCCAGGCGTTCGGCCTGAAGCGCAACGCGCGCTCGTCCGGTTCGGACGGCCTGGGCGACTTGATAGGAAGCATTTTTTGATGATAGATCGTGACACCGAACGGCTGATCGTAGAAGCGGCGGAGTTTATCCGGTCGCGCTATTTCGGCAAGTATCGCGGCATCGTGCGCGACAACGACGATCCCGAAAACATGGGCCGGGTCCGCGCGCAGGTACCGGAAATTTACGGCGAGGTGGATTCGCCCTGGGCGCTGCCATCCGTCCCCTTTGCGGGCAGCGGTCACGGGTTAGTCGTGCTGCCGGAGGTCGATGATGGCGTATGGATCGAGTTCGAGGCGGGCGACATCTCGCGCCCGATCTGGTCTGGTTGTTGGTGGGCGCGCGGCGAAATGCCCGATCCCGGCGGGACCGAAACGCGCGTGCTGGTGACGTCAGGCGGGCACAAGCTGATCCTGGACGACGCGGGCGGCAAAGTCCAGCTTCTACACGCCGACGGCGCAGAGATCACACTGACCGGCAGCGAGATCACACTGAAGATCGGATCGTCGCAGATCGTCCTATCCTCCAGCGGCGTCAGCGTCAACAATGGCGCTTTGGAGGTGAAGTAGCCTGTGCCCGGACGGATTCTGACCACCGCCAGCACGATCATGTGCCCGCACGGCGGGCAGGCCACGCTGACGACTTCCAACACGAGCGTGCTGGCAGACAGCGCGCCCGTCCTCCTGGAAAGCGATATTCACACGGTAGCCGGATGCCCTTTCACGCTGCCCGGCCCCAAGCCGTCGCCCTGCGTGCGGATCGAGTGGTCGGCAGGCGCGAGCAGCGTCACGGTGGACGGCACGCCGGTTCTGATCGAATCAAGCATGGGACGCTGCATCAGCCCGGAAGGCGCGCCGCAGGGTCTTGCCGTTATCGTCAACACACAGGTGAAGGGATCGGCGCGATGACTGACGGACCGCATCTCTCGTTTCCGTTTCGCATCGGCTCCAACGGGCGGACAGCGATTGTCTCGTCACAGGAACAGCACGTGCGCGACGAGATCATCCAACTGCTGCTCACCAACCCCGGCGAGCGCGTGTTCCTGCCGGAGTTCGGCGGCGGGCTGCGGCGGCTGGTCTTTGAGCCGCTGGACGAGGCCACGCGCGGCGTGACCAAAGCCATGATCACGCAGGCGCTCTCAACCTGGCTCGGCCACCGCGTCACGCTGGAAAACCTGTCGGTCGAGGTCGAGGGCACGGCAATTGACGTCTCGATCAAGTACCGGCTGAGCGGCACTGAAGACAGCCGGATAGTACGCTTCCAGCGCAGGACGGACTCATGATCATAAATCAAGAGGCGCTCAACGACCGGGCCAACAATCTGGGAGCCTTCAACGGAATCCGGCTCATCCTGGTGTCGCTGCATCCCGATACCGACCTAACCGAGGCGCATCTGGCGGTGCACTTCTACAACGCTAACGAATTGCAGGCCATTTTCGACGACTTCGCCGCCGACCCGGCGCGGGCCAGGGAGATTTTCCCGGTTACAGGGGGGCATCGCGTGCGCGGCGGCCCGCTTTCCGGCCAGGTACAGATCACGGATATCGCACAAGACCCCGCCGATGACACGGTTTTACGTCTCACCGTGCAGCCGATCGGGGATTACTCGACCTATACGCTGAGCGTCAACTTCAACAACATCGATCCGGTGTTTGGCGAGGCGGCGTTTAAGTTCCGACCCGGCTGCTTTAACAACTGCCCGCCGGACTGGGAAGCACCCTCCCCGCGCCTGCCCGCCCCCACGATCGATTACCTCGCCAAAGATTTCGACTCGTTCGTCCATACGTCCATCGCCTGGATGATGAGCCGCGTGCCCGGCTGGCAGCCCACCAGCGAAGCCGATTTCGATCAGGTCTTGATCGAGTTGTTCAGCGCGGCGGCGGACGAACTGAGCGATTACCAGGATCGCGTGATGAACGAAGCGTACCTGGGCACGGCACGCAAGCGAGTGTCACTGGCGCGGCATGCTCGCCTGATGGATTACCACGTTCACCAGGGCAACCAGGCGAACACGTGGCTGGCGCTGCATGTCACCAGTGCGCACACCATCCCCGCCGGGTTCCTGGCGTGGATCGGGTCCGAGCGCGATGCGTCCGACGCCGCAGTGTTCATGATGCGCGAGACACAACCCGTCGATCCCCTGCTGAATGACCTCAGCCTGTATACCTGGAGCGACACGCGGCCCGCGTTGGCCGCCAGCAGCACCAGCGCCGACCTCAAGCTGAGCACGCCCGGCCAGAGCGCCGCCGAGCAGGTGCGCGACCTGGTCAATGACGGGACGGTGCGCCACCTGCTGATCCAGGAGCATCTCAATCCCGCGACCGGCGCGCCACCCGGACGCGACCCCGGCCAGCGCCAACTGCTCCGCCTGCTGCCGGACGCCGAAGCCCTGCGCGATCCGGTGGGGGATGCGTGGTTCGTGCGCGTGCGGTGGGACGCACGCGACCAGCTTCGCGCGAATTACTGCTTCACGGTGGAATGTGCCAGTGGCAAAGTTGAGAATGTGTCGTTGTTTCACGGCAATATGGTGCAAGTCCATCACGGACGCCCGCGCTACGTGGTATTCAAAGAGCCTGGTGCCTCCCTGCTTGGCAGCAATGAACTGCATTTCGCGCGTACCGCGCACGACGAAGCGATCTGCTCCCTGCCCGACCGCTACGTCGCCTACCAGGACACACCGCCTGGTGGTGAGCTGCCGCCCGTGTCGACGGTGGCGATTGAAGTAGAGACAAACGGCGATGTAGACGCCTGGGACGAAGTGATCAGTCTTGTGCACAGCGACGACAGCGCCGAACGCGGCGATCATTTCGTGGTAGAGACGGACGAAGACGGGCGCAGCGTGGTCCGCATGGGTGACGGCGTCAACGGGCGGCAGTTACCCGCAGGCGCGATTGTGCACTGCCGCTACCAGGTGGGCCAGGGACGGGACGGCAACGTCGGCGCGGACACGATCACCGGCTTCGACCAGAGCGCGTTTCTGGACGTTGACAGCGTCTGGAACCCCTTCGACGTGACCAATGGCCGCGCGCCGGAGCCAGTCGAGGAGATCATCCGGCGCGTACCGGAAGCATACCGCTACCGGCAGCTTCGCGCGGTGACGCTCAAGGACTATGTGCAGCGCGCCGAAGAACTACCGGATGTCGCGCGGGCTGCCGCGTCCTATCGCTGGACGGGAAGCTGGCGCACGGTGCGCGTCACGGTGGACCCTGTGGGCACTACTGAGCTTTCCGACGAGCTACGCGACCAGATCGCGAATCACCTGGAAGCCGTGCGGTTAATCGGGGAAGACCTCGAAATTCGCCCGCCGCGTCTCGTCCCGCTCGATATCACGGTTGCGCTGTGCATCCACCCCGATTACTGGCCGCAGGACATCCGGTACCTGCTTGAGCAGGAATTCTCCGGCGGTTACACCCAGGACGGGCGGCTGGCGTTCTTCCACCCCGATCGCTGGACGTTCGGCCAAACGCTGCACACCAGCGCGATCATCGGTCGGGTGCAGGCGATCCAGGGTGTCGATCACGTGCTCAGCGTGAAAATGAAACGCTGGGGCGCGGCCACGCCCGGCACTCCCGACCAGATCGAAGTCCGCGCCAATGAGATCATCCAGGTCCAAAACGATCCCGATCATATCGAGCGGGGATTCATAACGTTCGACGTACAAGGAGGCCGCCGATGACGCCCGACTGCCGTCACGACTGCGACCAGCCGGTCGAGTTCCCCCGGCGCATCCATAACCGCCCTGGCCTGGAACGCATCGCGTACCGCATCGGCAGCTATGCCGACATACTGCAGGCGATGTTCCGCCGCCTGGATCACGATCCCGTGTTGCAAAGCTGGACGCACCGCACCCCGGATGATCCGGGGATCGCCCTGCTGGAAAGCGCGGCAGTGCTGGGTGATATCCTCACCTTTTACCAGGAGCTTTACGCCAACGAAGCCTATTTGCGCACCGCACAGTGGCGCGAGAACATCAGCGATCTCGTGCGGCTGCTCGGCTACCGGCTCGCGCCAGGGCTGGGCGGGCGCGGGACGTTCGCCTTTGAGATCAGGGGCGACACGCCGGTCGCAATCCCCGTTGGATTCCCGGTGAAAGCCCAGCTTGAAGATCGGGGTGATCCCGCCGAATTCGAGACGGTCAAAGCGATGGCGGCTTACCCGCACCTGAACGCGTTCCACCTCTACCGCGTGCGCTACCAGCCGGTGGTCGCACCCAGCACGACCGAGTTTTACATCGACGAGCCGGATCAGTTGGAGACTCCGGTTCCCATCGAATCCGATAACCGGCTGCTGGTGGGCAACGTGTACTCGTCGTCGCAGCCCGACCGTCTGAGCAGTCCGGAGATCGTGATCGTAGCGTCGACGCGCGCACTGCACGGCGAAAACCTGTTTGCGATTAAGGGGAAGCTCAAGCGCACATCGAGCACATCCCGGCTGGAGGGGTACAGGCTGGGGCGGACATTCAAGCACTTCGGGCACAATGCGCCCGCCAAATACACGACCGTGAGCGGCAGCACCGTGACCGAGCACGCGCTCAACTACTACAAATACACCGACCGCGCCACGTCATCCACCAGCACCGGCCTGCCGTCGAACAAGAAAGTCGTGGTCGATCCCGCCATCGGAGGCAGCGATCTGGCGCTGGCGCAGGAAGTGACCGATCTCGCCATTGGCACGCAGGTGATCGTCGAAGCGCGCATGTTCTCCACCAGCGGCGCGACTACCGTCACCCAGGTGCGCACGATTACCAACATCCGGCAGGCGTCGATGACGTGGGGCGCGATGACCGGGACCGCGACGATCATCACGCTCGACAGCCCGCTGACAACCGGCAGCAACAACCTGATTGACGTGCGCAATGTGACGATCCACGAAGTGATCAGCCCCCCGCTCAAGCTGCGCGCAGCCCCGCGCGAGTTTCCTGCCGCCCAGGGCCAAAACCTGTATTTCTACGGCACGGAGGCCGAGGCCGCGCCCCTGGCCGGACGCCGCCTGTTGTTCGATTATCCCGACGAGCCTGTCATTGCGACGGTGGCATCGGTCCTGTCCTACGCCGCCGACCTCTCCGCCCGCCGCTTCCCGCGCCGGATCACGCTCGACCGCGAGATGACTCTGGCCGATTTCCCCAACGAAAACCCGGCGTTGACGGTCTACGGCAACCTGGTCGATGCAGACCAGGGCAAAACCGAGCGCGAAGCCGTGCTCGGCAGCGGTGACAGCCGCCAGACGTTCCAAACCTTCAAGCTGCCCAAGTCACCGCTCACTTACCACACCAGCGCCGGAGATGCGCCGCCCCACGCGCCGGAGTTGGAAATCTGGGTGGGTGATCGGCTGTGGCAGCGTGTGCCGTCACTGTTCGGGCACGACGCGGACGAGGAAATTTACATTGTGCGCGAAGACGCCGACGGTGATAGCTGGGTGCAGTTCGGCGACGGCAATACCGGGCGGTGGTTGCTTTCCGGCAGGGAGAACGTCGTCGCACGCTACCGCACCGGCAGCGGCGCATACGGTCCGCAGACAATCGACAC
>CAZSXY010000009.1:40218-59955 GCA_964611395.1 uncultured Anaerolineaceae bacterium
TCGTCGCACGCTACCGCACCGGCAGCGGCGCATACGGTCCGCAGACAATCGACACTAGCGTGCAGGCCGGGCAGCGGCTCGACCGGCTGGACAAAATCCACCTGCCGGGGTTGATCTCTGGCGGCGAAGAACCCGAAGACGGCGATAAAGCCCGCGCCGCCGCCCCCGGCAAAGTGCAAAGCCTGGACCGGCTGGTGAGCCTGGCAGACTTCGAGAGCGAAACGCTGGCGATCCCTGGCGTCTCACGGGTGGCCGCACGGTGGGGCCTCGTGGACAACGTGCCCGCCGTCGTGCTGACCGTGCTGATGGACACCGGGCGCGCCGCCGAGATCGAGGGCGTGCGGCAGATCGTGGCCAACTATAACCGCTGGCGGGGGCCGCAGCGCTTCCCGGTGATCGTGTTGCAGGGCCAGCGGCTCTACACCGGGATCGCAGCCCAGGTCGCGTTTGATCCGGCCTACCGCGAGGAACTGGTCCGGGCGGATATCGCCACGGCGCTGGGTCTGCCCGGCGAAGATGGCGCACTGCCCCGGCGCGGCCTGTTTGCGCCCATGCAGCGCCAGTTTGGACAGGCCGAATACGCCACGCGCATCACCGGCGTGATCCAGAATGTGCCCGGCGTGCAGTGGACGCGCGTTACCGGGTTGGTGGCGCTGGGCGAGGCCGGCGATCCCGCCGATCTCGTGTTGCCGGCGGTCGTGCCCACCAGCGCGACCCTGGCCTGCGACGGGCAGCACATCCTGAGCCTGTATGTCGAACACCTGCGGATCAGCGCCGTTTCAGCACCGTCATCGGAGGGTGGTTGATCATGGACGAGAGAAAACGCGTGCCGCTCTACGAACGGCTGCCCGAAATCTACCGCATCCGGGACCAGGAGCAAGAGCCGCCGCACCAGCTTAAGCATTACCTGGCGCTGGTCGAGGGCGTGTTCGGCGCGATTCATGCGAACATCGAGCAGCTTTACCGCGACCTGTTCATCGAAACCAGCGACAACTGGGTGATCCCGTATATCGGCGATCTGCTCGGCACCAGCCACCTGACCGGCGATCCCTGGACGCTACGCGCGGATGTGGCCGATACCATCGCGCTGCGGCGGCGTAAGGGCACGCTGGCCAGCATCGAGCGCCTGACCTACGACCTGACCCAGTGGGGCGTACACTGCGTGGAACTGCGCCAGAACCTCGTCTGGAACCAGCGCCTTAACCACCAGCGTCCCGATGCCGGAGGTGAGCCACCTTACGCCCAACCGGGTGTCACGCGCTTCACGCCGGTGCGCGGCGGCACGGTTCCGGTACGCGATCCGGCCATGCTGAGTCTGCTCAACACGCCCTTCGATCCCTTCGCGCACACTGCCGATCTCAAACCACCCGCTTTCGGCGCGGTGCGCTACAACCTGCCAAATCTGGCGATCTTCCTGTGGCGGCTGAAGGATTACCGGGCGGCGATCACCCAACCTGTTTTCCGGGGCACGCAGGTCACTGGGGCCGTCGATCCCGGCGCGGCATCGCATGTCGTACGCTTCGACGTGAACCCGCTGGGTTACCCGGTGCGGTTGTTCAACACCTACCAGTTCGATCCCGACCGCGATCCGCCGGTCATCACCGGCCTGGATGGCACGCCCGGCCCCATACTGGCGGCACGCCTCACGTCCGGCTCCGAAGCGGGTAACCCCGCGCGCTACGTCGCCGTTGACGTTTACGACCCGGCCAGCACCGCCTTCGAGACACGCGACATTGCCGACGCAGGCTTACAGCTTCACATCCCCGAACCGGAATTCACGGGCGAAACCTTCCCCGGCCCGCCCCCCGAAACCTGGACGATTCGGGGCGCGAACCTGTGCGCGTGGGAGGACGGACTCAAAGCTGCCGTGCAAAACCGTGAGATCGTGATCGATTCGGAGCATGGCCGTCTGCTGATCGGCGTGGCGGGGACAGACGAAGCCGGTGCGCTAGAACAACACCTGCGCGTCACGTACACATACGGCGCGGTGGGGCCGGTGGGCGCGCATCCGATCTCGCGCCCTCAGGAATGGAACGACGTCGCGACCGACGTGGTGCTGGTCAATTACCACGACGACCCGGACGGGCTGCGCGCGGCCCTGGACGATCTCGCCGCGCGAACCGCCCCGCTGGTCATCGAGATCCGCGACAGCATGACACATGACCTCGACCTGGCGGCGATCACGGGCGCGCTGCCAGAGGATGGCGGGCCGAACCTGTTTCTCAACCATTCGCTGATCATTCGCGCGGCAGACGGCGAGCGTCCGGTCATCCGGCTGGCCCAGCCGCTCCGCGCCCGGCCCCAGGACGTCACGCAAGCGCACAATCTGACACTGCGCCTGGAAGGATTGCATATCGCCCGCGCCAGCACCTTCCCCGCTGGGGAGCCATTGATCGCCCGCGCTGCGCTCAACCGGTTGGAGATCATGGCCTGCACACTCGATCCCGGCGGCTACCAGCAGCTTGACGGCACGCGTGCGCCAACCGAGCCATCGCTCGATCTGCGCCACCCGTATGGCTTTGATCCCGGCGAAGAAGCCGCTTTCGACCAGACGCCGGAGATCGTGATCGAGCGCAGCATCACCGGCCCGCTGTTGATCGACAGCCTGTACACGCTGTTCCTGGCCGGTACGCTCATCGATGCCGGGAAGGGGGTCAACGACGACCCCGGCGACAGTTTTGGAGTGTCCGGCGCAACCGATGCAGTGGACGGTTGGGGGCCGCCAACCCAGGTCAACGGAATCACGGTGCTGGGCCGGATGCGGGTCACGCGCATCGACGGGCGCGGCGGCATCTGGGTGCACCGCCTGGAAGTGCAGGACAACCAGCGGGGCTGCCTGCGCTATAGCTACTTCAGCGGCGACGGCGACCGCCTGCCCCAGAATCTCGGTTGCGTGCGTGGCCCGGAAGCTGCTCTGCACTTCACCAACGAGATTTTCGGCCAGCCTGCCTACGGCCAACTCCGGCACACCAGCGACTTCCGCATCCGCGAGCGGGGGCCGGACGATGACGCGATGGGCGCGTTTGGTTTCCTGCTAGAAGCGCATAAGTGGCGCAACATCCAGATTCGTTTTCGAGAATTCATGCCGGTCGGCATCGTACCACTGCTCATCCCGGTGACGTAGAGGAGCGGACAACTATGAAGGGCGATTTTTCTCAGTGGCAGCAGGAGCAGGAGAACGTTAGCGGCGTGCTCCACCAACAGGGGCGGGTGCTGCTGGACAGTGACTGGAATGCCCAAACCCAAGTTACAACGGACTGGCAAGACGAAGCCGCCCGGCAGATCATCGGCGCGGGGGTCGCCGCCATCCCGGCGCACGCACCAGACGGATTCAAAGTCACCGGAGCCAACGTCACCGGCAGCGAGGTGCACTTGAAGCTGCATCCAGGGCGCGGCTGGGCCGATGGTCTGGCAGTGGCGCTGCCCGGTGATGCGCCGCCGGTCACGCGCACCGCGACTTATCTTCAGCCGCCCCCCGCCAGTGTCAGCGAGATCGCCGCCGGGGTACGTGACGCGGTCGTGTTGGAAGTATGGCGCGAAGCGCTCAACGCCTTCCAGGTGCCCGACGAGTTGATCGAACCGGCGTTGGGCGGCCCGGATACCACCGAGCGCCTGTATACGGCCATGCGTTTCCGGCTGTTCCGGCTGGGAGCCGAGGACACCTGCCGCAGTATCATCGACCGGCTGCGCGACGACCCCAACCGCCTGGGCAAGCTGCACGCCACGCTCCAACCACCGGAGACTATCGCCGGAGACTGCCCGGTCGAGGAAGGTGGCGGCTACTCCGGTTTTGAGCACCACCTGTACCGCATCGAGATCGCCCAGGTCAATGGCGGGGCGACTATGTTCAAGTGGTCGCAGTTCAACGGCGGCCTGGTCGGGCGCGGCGAATGTGACCTGGCAGGAACCGACAAGAAGTTCACCCTTACCGCCAACGACCAGGCGATCAAAATGTCCGGGTTGAGCGCGTTTTACCTGGAAGTGGTGGAGTACGACGCCGACCAGGGATACTGGCGCGTGACCTACGGCGCGGAAGTGACGCTGAACGACGATGATCTTGATGTGACGACCGAGCACTACACCCCCGCTGCGCCCCCAACGGGGCGTGTATTCTTCCGGCTGTGGAACGGTATCCGGCCCCTGAGCGACTTCCCCAAGGTGGGCGCAGGCACCGACCCGACCGAACTGCGCGACGGCATCCGGCTTGAGTTCGACGCGCCCGGCGGCGATAACTACCGGGCCGGCGATTACTGGACGTTCAAGGTGCGCGCGGGTGATATCGCCAACCCAACCCCTTTGATCGATAACCAGCCGCCGGGGGGAGTCCTCTACCACCGCGTACCGCTGGCGATCCTGAATTGGAACGCGGCCCAGGATATCAGCTTTGACGCAGGCGAGATCACCGATTGCCGCGACATCTTCCGCCCGCTGACCAATCAAGACCTGTGCTGCACGCTGACCGTCGGCGACGGCAGGCAGAGCTTTGGGGATTTCAACAGCATCGAAGACGCGCTGCACCATCTTCCCGCCAGCGGCGGCAAAATCTGCTTGCTACCGGGTCTGCACGAAGCCAACGTCACGATCAACAACCGGCAGAGCGTGACGATCAGCGGGTGCGACTACCACACGCGAGTGATCCCCCGCCCCGACGCGCGCACCGAACCGATCTTTCGCGTGCTCGACTCGGCCTTGATCACGCTCGAACACATGGACCTGATCACGGTCGAGGGCACAGCGATCCAGATCGAAACCAGGCAACGCGACCGGGTCGAAGATGTCACCGTGCAGCACAACCGCATCCTCGCCTACCGGCATGCCGTCCGCGCGACGGACGCGGCTCGGCTCACCGTCGCCCACAACCAGGTGCGAATGCTGGACAAAGAAGGCGGGGACGTAGCGATCTACGCGCAGGCCGAACGCGCGCAGATCGAGCGCAACGAGATCGGCATTGTTCCCCCGGGCAGACCGCCGCGCGACGACGGCGACGACCCGCCCAACGGCGACCAGCCCGATCCGACCGATCCCTGCGCCGATCCCGAAGCGTTCTACGGCAACCGGCCCTATCTGGCCGCGTATCTGGTTTATATCTGGGCAGTGGGGCTAGCCGATCTACGCCCCGCCGATCCGTATCAAGCCACGGGCGGCATCCAGATCGCAGGCGGATCGGAAGACGTGACCGTCCTCGAAAACCGGATTTCCGGCGGCGCGGGACACGGCATCATGCTCGGCACCGGTCTCCGCGTCGAAGAGGTCATACCGGACGACGGCGGCGGGCCAGAACCCGAATTCACGGTCGATACGGCCAACGCCGGAGCGGTAGCGGGGCGGGTCGTAGACGAGGCGAACAAACCGGTGCAGGTGACACTGGCATTTTACGGAGACGCCAGGCCGGTGGTGGTGCAGACCGTCACCAACACGGATGGTGTCTTTACCCAGCGCCTGCAAGATGGCGTCTACCGGGTGCGCGTCATCGATGTGGGGTACGAGATCATCGACGTAGAAGCCAGGGACCTGGTTGAGTTCGGCCTCTACCACCATATCCGGGTGCGGCGCGTCGAGCCGCAGATCAGCACGAACCTGCGCGAAGTCCTGACACCGCTCGAAAACGTGCTCATCGACCGCAACACGATCCGCCTCATGGGCCTGTCGGGCATCGGCATTCCGCGCATCGGGCCGGACGACCTGGACGCGCTGGAAGAACGAGGGCCGGGCAAAGACAACGCCGCGCTGCTGCGCATCATGCGCACCACCCTGGGCAGCTACGGCGTGATCGGCGGTTTTGCCAACAACCTGGAAATCCACCGTAACCGTATCACAGGCTGCCTGCTCAACGTCCTGGTGCGCGATTCGCTGGCGCTGTTGCGCGGCGAGGGCGGAATCTCGCTCGGCCTGTGCGAAAACCTGACGATCCGCGAAAACATCATTCAGGACAACGGGCGCAGCCATATCTACCCGGCCTGTGGCATCTTTGTCTCGTTTGGCGATTATGTCCACATTAGCGGCAACGAGATCGCCAACAACGGCCCGATCCAGGTCGAGGATGGGCTGGAACTTGAGCGCGGCATACGCGGCGGCATCGTGATCCGCATGGCGACCTCGCAGCCGCCCGCCGACCTGCCGCAGGCATTCACCGGTGGTGACGCGGCAGTGGTCCGCGAACGAATCATGCTGAGGGCCGCTGCAGTCGCCCAACCGCAAAACGTCCTGCGGAAGGGGCATTTTGCCGCACACATTCATGGCAACCTGGTCGAGCAACCGCTGGGGCAGGCGCTGCTGATCATGGCGCTCGGCCCACTCTCGATCACGGACAATCAGTTGTACGTCGAAGTATCCGGCGCGGATGCCCTCGACCGGCTGGCCGGGGCGGTGCTGATCATCAACCTGGGGCTACCCGCCAACCTGAGTCAGGGCAAAGAAGGCAGTCCCCTGGCCGACCTGCCGGGCGGCAACGTGCTGTTCAACGATAACCAGACACGCCTTAATGTGGCCCTGGCCAGCATCGCGTCCCAGATCATCCTCACCCTGGATGACATCGGCTTCGGCGATAACCAGTCCGAAGTGCTACGGGACGCCGTATTGCGTGTTAACACACTGTTGTTCGGTCTGACCGTGCGCGCCAGCAACAACCGGCTCGAAGAACCCATCAGAACGAGAGGCTAATTGCTATGATCGTACAGGAAGATAAAATTTCGTTGTTCACCTTCAGCCTGTTTCTGAACAGCACCACGCACAACCAGGGCGATCACTGCATCCTAGTGATCAATGCCAACGCTGCACACCCGGCGGTTGACATTGGCAACCAGGCGCTCACTGTGGCCGACGAAACCTGCGCCGCGCTCGCCGGGCAGTGGCAGGAATTGGGCCGGCGGCGTTTCGGCTTATTGGCAGGAGATATGCGATATGGCGGATGATACTACCAACCAGGACGGCGATCTGTTCGGATCAGTGGATGACTTGCTCAACCAACTGGAAGACATACGGCAAGACGAACTGCACAATCTGACCCAGTTCCAGGCGGCGCGGCAGGTATTGCTCGGTTTGGAAGCACAGCGGCTGAGCGCCAAACTGGGCGCGGATCATCCGCGTGTGCAAAAGCTGCAAGCGCAGAGGATCTCTAACGCGCGCGTCATCAACGGGCTTGAAACGCAGTATGAGGTCGCCAGCGTCAAACCGCCCGAAATCGGCCAGGACGAAGCGCTAATCGAGGGGCGTATCACGGACGAATACCGTCGCGGCATGGCGAATCTCAAGGTCACGCTCGAAGACGAGCAGGGCAACCCGATCAAGGTGGCGGGCACCGTCAAGACCACTGCCGCCGGGTACTACGCGCTCAAGCTCGATCCGGCAATGTTACAACAGGTCCCGGATGCTTACCTCACCATCCGCGCGCCCAGCGGCGCGATCGTACACCGCGAACAGCCTGCCCTGCGTGTAGACAAGGGCCAGCGGGCGGCCTGGAACGTCGCGCTCAAGCGCCACCGGCCCGGTTCTACCGACGCCAGCCCCCGGCCCGAACCGCAGCCCGACGCCGGACGCAAGGGGTGGCGGATACACGGGCGCGTGCTGGACAAACGCGGGCGCGGGGTAGCCGGGCTGACGGTGACCCTGCATGTCAAAGTCCGGCGCACCAGCGTCAAACTCGGCGCGGACGTCACCGACAAAGAAGGGCGCTATGCCATTGTATACCAGCCCCAGGAGGGTGCGGAAGGCCCCCAACCGGGTGCAAAACTCTTCCTGACGGTGACGGACAAAGAGGGCAACGTGCTGCATACCACCCAGGAGAAGCTCGTTTACGAGGACGGCCAGGAGAAAGAACTCGACATCCGGATCGTGTAATCAGCCAAGTGGAGTTAGGACCTTGCGAACTGTTGCCGCCAAACAAGATGCGAAACATGCAGGCCGATCCCGCAAGCCGTTCCAGCCTGCGGCCAGCGCCCCAACCCGCGCCTCGTCGCCCGGCCCGATGCTGGCGATTCAGCGCTGCACATGCGGCGGTGGGTGCCCGCGCTGCCAGGGAGCTACAGGCTCCGCCTTGCGCACGCCGGGCCGTTCGCTCGACACCACCACGCGAGACTATTTCGAAACGCGCTTCGGCTATGACTTCGGCGCGGTACGCATTCGCGCCGATGCACGCGCCGCCCGGTCCGCACGCGCCATGGGCGCGCTCGCTTATACTGCCGGTAACGAGATCACCTTTGCCGGGGGGCAATACGCGCCGCATACCGCGCAGGGGCGTCATCTGCTGGCGCACGAACTGGCCCATGTCGTCCAGACGGGGGGCGCAGCGCCACGCACCCTGACACCATCGTGGCAGGCGGACACCTGGGAACGGCAGGCGCAACGCGCCGCCACCGCCGTGAGTGCAGGACAGCCATACACAGTCAGCGGCAGCGCGCCGCCCGCGCTGCGCATGACGCCCGATCCGCGTTTGCAGGGTTTTCTGGATCGCATCCGTAACATGTCCGGCACAGGGGTATTAACCGACGCTGGCCTAGCCGATCAACTGGTTTCGGAGATGAGCGACCTGGACCTTACCAACCAGGATAACCTGAGGCCGGTAATGACGGCGATCAGCTCGCGTTTTCCGCACAGCATCCTGATCCTGTTTTTGGAACGTGTCGAAGCGCGCACCCAACGCCGCGAACCAACTGCCGCAGACCTGCAAAGGATACAAAACTTCCCCGGGCGCGTTCGGCGACGCGGCCCCTATGGGCAGTATGGCCCAGGCGTGGTTCTGCCGGTGCTGGCCAACGTCGTGCGCCCCCTCTATAACATCATCCAGAGCCTTATCCAGTATTTTCGCGGGGTTCTGCTCGGGCTGCGCCGCCGGTTATCGGAGAGGGATTACGAACGCCTGGCCCGCAAACTGGGCCATAGTCTAATCCTATCCATTTTCGCGCCGTATGTCCTCGCCAGCGGCGCAGCTGTCGGCATCATTCAGGATATTGCGGGCGCGATCCGGGGCGTGGTCGAGATCGTTGGTAATATCCGCCAACTCGCCAGCCAGATGATCAACTTGATCGAACTTATGGCGAGCGATGAAGGCCCCGCCGTCGCCCGCGAGATGGGGCGCGAAACCGGCGGACGTTATGCGGCACAAATCCTTCGCATGTCAAACATGAATCTGGTTCGGTTCACCTTTGAATTGGGGCGGTTGATCGGCCCGATGGTGGTGTACACTGTGCTGTCGTTCCTGACGGCGGGGGCGGTCGGAGGCGTTGCTGTATCAGCCCGGCTGGCTTCCCTGTTAAGCCGCACACCGCGGCTGGCGCGCCTGTTGCAACGGATGAGGGGAATGCTGCGTTTGCGCAGGCGCAGACGAGGGCACACCCCGACGCCGGACGCGCCCAGTCCGGCCCGCAGGGCACTCATTCAGGGGGCGCGGGGGGCGATCTCCATAGACGAGGTTAGCGAAATGCGCCGCATCGTGCGTGCGCTGGAAGAAGCAATCCCGGCTGGCCCGGCCCGCAACCACTCCACCGTTGCAGTGGCCGTCGTAGAAATCGATGGGGAGCGCGTCTTCGCCTTTGCGCTCAATCGTAACCGGTATTCCCGCACGCGCCGCGGCGGTACGCCGCACCCGATCAACCAGCGGGCGGAAGAACTGGGCGTCTTGCGTATTGACGCCGAACCCCGCACCCGCACACGAGGCCGATCCCAGCGCGCAGCACATGCCGCGCCGGAGGACGCCGAGCAGCTACTGGTCGAAGGGGCCGACGCCAACGACATCAATGTGATTGCTATCATGCCTTCCAGGGAAGCCTGCGCCGCGTGCGGCTCGCTGATCCCGCAGGAGGGTATCATCCTCGTGCCACGCTAAAGCACCTGGGGATCGGCTATGGCTTTCGCCAGGAAGCAGTTTCAGAAGCAATCACACGCAGCAAAAGGGACGCTATCTAAACGCCCCCTATCGTTGCCTCTGCGCACACCCGCGATCCAGCGCTGCGCGGGCCGGGTCAGCCACTCGACGCCGCTTCGCGCGGCAAGTGAAAGTTCGGCCTCGCATCCCCTTGCGCAACGTGCCCGGTTACTGCAATCTAACACGCCGCAGCCGCAGACTGTTGGTCACAACGCTGACCGAGCTGAACGCCATTGCGCCAGCAGCCAGGATCGGGTTGAGTTGCTGTAAGAACTCAGGTGCCCCACTGAACGGCGCGAGCGCGCCTGCTGCAACTGGGATCAGCACCGTGTTGTAACCGAACGCCCAGAACAGGTTCTCCTTAATGGTGCGCATGGTGCTCTTACTGAGTGCAATCGCGCGCGGTACGCCGCGCAGATCGCCGCTAATCAGCGTGACATCTGAGGCTTCCATCGCCACATCCGTGCCCGTGCCAATGGAGACGCCAACGTCTGCCTGGGCCAGGGCGGGCGCATCGTTAATGCCGTCGCCGACCATGCCGACCACGTAACCCTCGTCCTGCAAACGCTGGACGTAAGCCGTTTTGTCGCAGCCGCATCGCACTGATACCCAGCAGGGTTAAACCAAAGACCGCCAGGGCTGGCTTTTTTCATGCCGCCTGAAACCCGCGTGTCCGGCTGTGTAATTGACATTAGCACGCATACAGCCGGGAATGAAAGCGTAAATGTACGCGTTGGCGATAAGCAAAACAGCGGGGTTGACCACAAGCATTTTGGCGTATTGCATGGCATAGATGCGCTATTTGGTATACGACTACGCCAAAATGCCTATATCCAAACACGACATACGGCGCTACGCGCCTTGCGATTGCTTGACACGGAGCAAAAAGGGGGCTAAAATTTTTTTAGACGCTGGTTAATCGATTAACCAGCGCGAGGAATCTGTAGTTCACCCCGCAGTTTTTAGGAAATATTTGGAGGAACCGATGAAACGCTTTGGATCTTTGATGGTCGCCCTGCTACTGATCGCCACGCTGGTTCTGGCGGGCATCAGCCAGGCACAGGATGACGACCCGTTGGCCTATTTCGGCGATCTCAAGCCCGAAGAAGGCGCAACGCTCACCGTCTCCGGATGGGGCGAGGAGTCGGAGCAGCAGGTTGTGCTCGATTCGATTGCTCGCTTTAATGAACTTTTCCCCGATGTCGAAGTAGTTTACGAGCCGATCCCCAACGAATTCCCAACCGCGATCAAGGCGGCGATGGCTGGTGGCACAGCGCCGGATCTCTTTTATGTCAACGACGACCTGTTCATCAACTTCGCGCCGAATGATCTGTTGCTGGACCTGCTCCCCTACATGGAGCAAGCTGGTGTTGCGGTTGAGGACTATCCGGCGGCGTTGCTCAGCCAGTGGACCACGCCGGACGGCAAGGTCATGGGCATTCCGAAGGACTTCAACAGCCTGGCGCTGTTCTACATTCCGGAATTCTTCGAGGCGGCGGGCGTTGACGAGCCGACCGCCGACTGGACGTGGGCTGACCTGCGTGCCGCTGCCGAAGCGATCACCGCCGCAGGTGAGACTGCCGGTATGTGCACGCCGCCTGATGCCGGTCGCTGGCCCGCGTATGTCGCGGCGGCGGGTGGCCGTATCATGAACGACGACTACACCGAAGCCCTGTTCAACAGCCCCGAAGCCGTTGCCGCGACCGAGTTCTACTATGGTCTGTACGCCGATGGTGTGGGCGCGTCTCCGGCGGATATCGGCATGGGTTGGTGTGGCGAGGCGCTCGGCAACAAGCTGGTGGCGATGGCCTATGAGGGTGGCTGGCTGGTGCAGTACCTCAACACCCAGTTCCCCGACGTCGAGTGGTCGGTTGCGCCGCTGCCCAAGTCGTTTGATGGCAACGAGGGCAACACCCTGTTCCAGGTTGCCTGGGGCGCAAAGGCCGACACGCAGTATCCGAACGCCGCGGCCTTGCTGGTGCTGTTCCTGACCAGCCCGATGAACCAGGCCCCGATCGCCGAGAGCGGCTTTGCGCTGCCGACCCACATGGCGTTGCTGGGCGATAGCGACTTCCTGGCCGGTCTCGACCTGTCGAGCCGCATCCTGTTGGGTGGTGCCGCGAGCGGGCAGCCGTTCTTCTATGGCGAGCACAATGGCGAAGTGATCGGCGCTTTCGGCAATGCGCTCAATGCCATCTGGCTCGGTGAGAAAGATATCCAGACGGCGCTCGATGATGCCGTCGCCGAAGTCAACGCGTTGATCCAGTAAACCGACCCGCTGCTCAGCGTTTCTTTTGCACGCAAACCGGGTGGTCGAGTGTTACACTCGGCCACCCGGTAGTGTTAAGCCTGACGGAGGGATACTCCCATGACCACCGCCACCCCCAGCCCACCCGCCAATGCGCTCTATAAACCGACTTTTCGAGATTTTGTGGCGATTCGCATTTATTTTGTCATTGGCTGGCACATCATCGCCGGAGTTTTCGGGCTTCTTTTTGCGCTGATGATGCTGTTTCCTGATGCGTTCAAGGGGCAGGGCCGGTATTTTGACACCACGCTGAAGACATTGCAGAGCATCTCGACCTCGACGGTTTTCCGGTGGGCCTCGCCGGAGTTCATCGATGGAGTCGTGATCGTGTTGCTCGTCGTGTTTGGCGGGGCGATGCTTGCACAGGTGCCGGGCTTGTGGCGGCGTCGCAGTTCGGCCCGGCTGACTGCCCTGGCTCTGAATTTCATCGGGTTCATCTTGTCGAGCTTTTACATGATCCGGCAAATGACGGTGAATCCCGACGTGTTGCTGGCGTCGATTGACGAGCCAATCAAGAGCGGCCCGTTTTACGAGGTGTTTAATTCGCTCCCTGGATCGTTGCCCCGGCTCGTCATTGACGGGTACTGGCTGGATCGTTTTGCGCAGGGGGCGAATGTGCTGCCCTTTGTATTGCTGTTTGGCGTGGCGGCATACTTCCTGTTCAATCAACGGATTGGCGAGGTATATCATGAGACGTTGGCCCAGCGCGAAGCTATCCTGGCCTATCTCTACATTTCGCCCTACCTGTTGCTGGCGAGCGTTTTCACCATCGGGCTGTTCATTCTTGCGTTCTACCTGTCATTTAACGACCTGGACCTGTTCGGGTCGGCTACCTGGGTAGGGCTGGAGAACTATCAGAAAGCGCTCGAAGATACGAAGTTCCTGATCTCGCTCTCCAATGTGATCTGGTACGCCCTGATCGTCGTCACGCTCCAAACCACGTTTGCGCTCTTGCTGGCGGTGGCGATGAATGCGCCGTTCAAGGGGCGACGGTTCTTCCGCACGCTGTTTTACGCGCCGAGCGTCACCTCCTCGGTCGTGATTTCGCTCATCTTCCTGTGGCTGTTCAGTGGGCGCGGTTTCATCAATACTGTCATCTTCGATACATTGGGGCTTGGCCCGGCGATTGAAAGCCTCGGTATCCGCATTCCGCCCGGCAGCCCTGGCCTGCAATGGTTCAACACGCCGAACCGTTTGGGCGACCTGACCTTCCTCAAGCCGTTCTTTGACGGGTCATGGGTGGTCGCTTTTGCGGCGCTGGCGAGTGCGCTGGCGGCGATCATGGTGTTGCGCGTGTTTATGTGGTGGCGCTTCAGCGCTTTCAGCCGTCGCGCCGCCCTGATCGTGTTTGGCATCAGCGCGGGGGGCACGATCGCCGGCGTGCTGGTCTATGTCCTCGCGGTTGGAGGAACATCCAGACCGGCGATCATCGAGTCGGCGGTGTACCTGGCCGGGGCAATGGTAGCCCTCACCCCGCTGATCACCAACCGCCTGCCGCTGGCGCTGGATCGCTCGCAGGGGCTGCGCAGCACGCTGCTAGGCGGTGGCGCGTGGCTGCTGGTGGTGACGCTTGTCGCCTGGCTGAGCGGGGAGCAGGTTGGGAACGTGTCGGCCATCACCGGCGGGTTGGGCGTAGCCGTGTTCAGTTTGTTGGGGACGGCGCTGTTGGTTACCTCAACGGCGGTGCAAGCCAGGCGCGAAACGGGGGTGCTGGCGTGGGCGTCCATTGAAGGCGGTGGCATACTTCGCGTGGCAGGGAAGCTCGCCGCGTGGGGTGGCGTGTGGCTGCCCTCGGCGCTGGCGGTGCTGGTGGGAATCATGGCGGTGATCGCGCACCAGACCCGGGTGTATGATGTGCCAACGGCCATGCCGGTGGACTCGTTTGTGCCGCTGGTGGTGCGCGGGCCGAGCGTGGCGTTCATGTCGGTGATGGCGATGAACATTTTCACCACGTCCCCCACCTTTATGATCATGTACCTGGCGGCGCTGCAAGACATTCCCCCGCAACTCTATGAAGCGGCGGAGATCGACGGGGCCAACCGCGTGCAACGTTTCTTCCAGATCACCGTGCCCTTGCTGCGCCCGATCACATTATTGATCGTGGTGCTGGGGACGATTGGTACGCTCCAGATCTTCGACCAGATCGCCATTATCACGCGTGGGGGGCCGCTTGATACCACGCTGACGCCGGTGTATTTGATCTTCACGACGGCGTTAGGTGACAATATCCGGGCCAGGGTCGGCTATGCGTCGGCGATGGCCTTCATCCTGGGCGTGATTATTTTCGTGTTCACGTTTATCCAGCGGCGCTACCTGGAAAGCGGCACCGAACAGTACTAGAAGGGGCGGAACATGACGATGATACAAGTGCGTTCGGTAACGGCTCGTTTGCAGACGCCCGAAAGCCGGCGGTGGGCGGGTAACGTGGCTCGCTATACGCTCTTCACCGCCATCGGCGTGACCTTTATGCTGCCGTTTGCGCTGGCATTCCTGGGCGGGTTCAAGACCGACCGGGAGATTTTTGCTTTCCCGCCGCGCGTCCTGCCGGACGGCTGGACCGGGCAGGGGCGGTTTGAGGGAGAAGACGCGCTGCCTCATTACCCGCTTACCGATCTCTTCAGCGATGACCTGGCGACCATCCCGGAGGAGCGGATTCAGATGCGCCGCCGAAGTGAAGTGCCGTTTACCGTGACCGGCGAGGCACGCGTCGGCTGGACGGTGCGCGACCAGTACGGCATTTCCAACTGGATCAACGTGTTTCGCGCGGGCCAGTGTAAAGACGGCTGGCTGGGACCCTATTGCTTCCCCTACTGGCTGTGGAACAGCGTTTTCCTGGCGTCGGTGAACGTGCTGACCCGGGTCTTTCTGGCAGCGATTGCCGGGTATACCTTCGCGCGAATGCGCTTCCCCGGCAAGAACGTGATCTTCACCTTCATGCTGGCGACCATGATGTTGCCCGGAGCCGTGACGCTCATCCCCGGCTATGTGCTGATTGCCGACCTGGGCTGGGTGGGGACGTTCTGGTCGCTGATCATTCCGGGGGCGGTAGAAGTTTTCGGTATCTTTTTGATGACGCAGTTCCTCAAGGCCGTGCCCATCGACCTGGAAGAAGCAGCGCGTGTCGATGGGGCCAGCCAGTGGCAGATCATCTCGAAGGTCGTGTTGCCGCTGGCAAGACCGGCCCTGGTCACCCTGGCGATCCTTTCGTTTCAGGCATCGTGGAACAGCTTTCAGACGCCGCTGCTCTATTTGCGCGGTGATCCGAGCGTGTTTACGTTGCCGGTTGGGTTGCAGTTCTTCCAGCAGCAGTTTCGCCAGCAATGGAACCTGACGCTGATCGGCTCGATGTTCAATGCGATCCCGGTGTTGGTCATCTTCCTGGTCTTCAACCGGTATTTCATTGAAGGAGTCAGTTACAGCGGCATCAAGGGGTAGTGCAGCGTGTGGCAGGCATTCCGGCGTGCAGTAGCGATGTGGTGGCGCGATCTGATAGATTATGCCGTGTTGAACCTGTTGTGGATCGGGTTCAGCCTGACCGTGATCGGTGGCCCTCCGGCGCTGGCGGCGATGTACCGGATGGCGGCGGACTCGGCTGATGGCGATTATGTCGACTGGCGGCAGTTCGGTGCAGCCATGAAAGCGCTGGTGGTCCCGGCGTGGCGCTGGGGACTGCTTCAACTCGGTGTCTACGGCGTGATTGGCTTCAACCTGCTCTTTTACTCGCATGAAAGCGGGGTTTTTTGGGCGATCTTGCGGCTGTGTTGGTTCGCCGGGCTGGTCATCTGGTCGGCGTTGAACCTGTTCTACTGGCCGTTCTTCCTGGAGCAGGACGACCGGCGCATCACCACGACCTATCGCAATACGATGGTGTTTTCAATCACCCGGCCCGGCCTGGTGTTTGGCCTGGTGGTGCTGAGCGTGGCGGTGATCGTGGTCAGCGCCATGACGGTGATTTTGTTCGCGTTTGCCGTTCTGCCACTCGTGGCGCTGATGACGACCTATGCCGTTCGGGAGGCGCTGGCCGAAGCGCGTAACCAGGCCGCCCGTCCACCGGGGTGAAGCCGGTGGGTGGAGTCCGGAGATCGTCGGGCGTGGTTTGCCCACACCAGGCGCGAAACTCAACGCTCCCGATTCATCACTGGCGCGGATGGTGCGACGTTGTTCTGGGTTTTCAGCGAGTGAGATTGGGCGTGCTATGGCTACTATCAAGGATGTTGCACGAGCAGCCGGTGTATCAACGGCTACCGTCTCGTATGTGTTGAACCGGACAAAACCCGTTCGGGCCGATGTCGAGCAGCGTGTGCTGGAAGCGGTGAAAGCCCTGAACTACCGGCCCCACGCTGCGGCCCGCAACCTGCGCAAGTCAGAGAATTGCATCATTGGCTACGAGCTGCCCTCATTTGAAGAAGGGGACATGGGCACATTGATGCACCAGTTCATCTATCATCTGGCGGCGGCGGCGGCCCAGGCGGGGTATCACCTGATGACTTTTGCGCCGGAGCCGGGCAGCACCGTGGTCGCGAGTTACCGGCAGCTCATTCTGTCGCAGCGAGTCGATGGGTTTATCCTGTCTCACACGAACTGGGAAGACCACCGCATCGAGATGTTGCTGGAGGCCCCTGTCCCGTTTGTGGCGTTTGGCCGGTCGCGGCCTGATCTTCAGTTTGCGTATGTCGATGTTGACGGCTACGACGGCATGCAGCAGGTGGCCGAGCATTTGATCGGCATGGGCCACCGGCGCTTTGCCTTTGTCGGCTGGCCGGAGGGTTCGGTCAGTGGTGATGCCCGCTATGCCGGTTTCCGTGACACGATCGAGCGACACGGGGTAGACTTCGATACCGCGTATGAGCGCCGCATCTTCAACTGCGTCGACGAGGGATATCGCGTGGCCGCTGACCTGATGGCGCTGGCCATGCCGCCCACGGCGATCGTCTGCGTGAGCGATATCATCGCGGTAGGCGTCATGCGCTACCTCAGCGAGCACGACTGGCGCGTTGGGCACGACATTGCGGTGACGGGGTTTGATGACATCCCCCTGGCGCAATTTCTGACGCCGTCGCTGACGAGCGTCCGGCAACCGATCGAGCAGGTCGTTGAGCGGCTGGTAGCCATTCTGCTGGGCCACATCCGTGAGGACGGTACCCGGCCTGGCCGCGACCAGGTGTTACTCAGGCCGTCGCTGGTCGTGCGCGAGAGCACATCATTTTTCGGCAAGTAATTTTCCTCTGCAATGGAAACACGATAGGACTATGAAGCTTCCCATCACACCTGACGAACGCACATGGCATGTGGTCGAGCCGAACTTTTCACTCGAACGGCTGCATCACAGCGAGACGATTTTCACTATTGGGAATGGGTACCTGGGGACGCGCGGCACTTTTGCCGAGGGTTACCCGGACGAGTTGCCCTCAACGCTCATTCACGGGATTTTTAACCACCATCCGCAAGACCTTGTACCCGATCTGGCCAACGCGCCCGCCTGGTTCGCCCTGCGCATCACCGTCGATGGCCAGTTCTTTCGCCTCGATCAGGGGACGATCCTGGGGTTCCGGCAAGACCTGGACATGCGACGCGGGGTATTGCGGCGCGAGGTGCTCTGGGAAAGTCCGCAGGCGCACGTGCTCCAATTTTCGTTTGAGCGGTTCGCCAGCCTTGCCGCGCAACATCTCCTGGCCCAGCACGTGACGATCACCGCCCTGGAACCGGTCGAGAAGCTCGAATGCACGGCGTACCTGGGTCATGATCGCGCGTATAACTGGCTCTATAGTTCCGGCGGGCCAAAGCGAGGCTGGCACTGGCACGACGTCGCCAGCGGGAATCCTTCACCTGAGCGGGCGTGGTGGCGCGCGCAGACGGCGCAGAGTCATTATGACGTGATGCTCGTGCAAGATGTGCAGCTGGATCGCGACGGGGTGACCGTCGAACCGGCGGAACACGCGACCGATCCGGGCAGCCGCTTCACGCTGGCGCTGGGTACGGGCGAGCGGGTGACCATGACCCGCCTCGTGGCGATAGCCACCAGCCGCGATACGAACGACCTGCCGGCCTTTGTGGGGCAGGAATTGGACGCGGCGGTCGCAGAGGGGTACGAGGCGCTGCTGGCCGCGCATGCTGACGCCTGGGCGGCCACATGGGACGATCTCGATATCGTCATCGAGGGCGATGAATACGCCCAGCAAGCGGTTCGCTTTAGCGCCTATCATGTGAGCATCGCCGCGCCGCGCCGCGATGAGCGCGTGAGCATCGGGGCCAAGACGCTCAGCGGGCCGGGCTATAAGGGGCACGTGTTTTGGGACACGGAGTTGTTCATGCTCCCGCCGTTTACCCTGGCGCAACCGCAGATCGCCCGCAACCTGCTGATGTACCGCTACCACAACCTGCCTGGCGCGCGCAAGAAAGCCCGTGAAGCGGGATACGAAGGGGCCATGTACCCCTGGGAAAGCACCGACACCGGCGAAGAAACGACCCCCCGCTGGACCGCGCCGGACCAGTCTGGCAATCGCATCCGCATCTGGACCGGCGACAACGAGCAACATATCTCCAGCGACATCGCCTATGCCGTCTGGCAATACTGGCGGTGGACGGGCGACGATGCGTTCATGCGTGATTATGGGGCCGAGATCGTGCTTGACACGGCGGTGTTCTGGGGCAGCCGCGCCGAGTGGAACGCCGCAGCGGGGCGTTACGAACTCTCCCAACAAATCGGGCCGGACGAGTTTCATGAGAACGTCAACAATTCGGTCTACACCAACCGCCTTGTCGTGTGGCACCTGGAACGCGCCCTGGACACGCTCGCTTGGCTGCGCGGGCACGCACCGGACAAAGCCGCCGCGCTGACCGAACAACTCGATTTGAGCGAAAAGCGGCTGGATCATTGGCGCGACATCATCGCCAGGATGGTCATCCCCTGTCACAAGGCATTGGGGGTCTATGAGCAGTTCGACGGCTTCTTCGACCTCGACCCGATTGACGTGCAGGCCTATGAGCCACGCGTGCGGAACATGGACGTGATCCTGGGGCACGCGCGCACCCAACGCACGCAAGTCATCAAGCAAGCGGACGTGGTGATGCTGATCGCGCTGCTGGGCGAAGCACTGGGCTCACGCGAGGAGCTATTGCGCAACTTCCAGGTGTATGCTCAGCGCACCGCGCATGATTCGTCGCTTAGCTCCTCGATCCATGCGTGGGTGGCGGCGCGCCTCGGCCTGGTCGAAGACGCATATGCTTACTGGCTCAAGTCGGCGGGCCTTGATCTGGAGAACAACAAAGGCAACGTGCGCGATGGCATCCATGCGGCGGCCAGCGGTGCGTTGTGGCAGGCGGTAGTCTTTGGGTTTGCGGGTTTGCATCTCACGGGCGAAGACTGGCAGGTAGACCCTAAACTGCCGCCCTGGTGGAAGTCGTTGTCACTCTCATTCTACTACCGGGGTAAAAAACAGCGGGTGCGCGTCCCGCAGCGGGCATAAAATCACCGGGGCAGGTGTTGACCTGCCCCACGTCTTCTAGCCACGCCGTCTACCTGTGCAGCGCAAGCACCTGTTCCACCGTAATGGCGTGCAATCCGGCGCAT
>CAZSXY010000009.1:60055-66742 GCA_964611395.1 uncultured Anaerolineaceae bacterium
CTACCTGTGCAGCGCAAGCACCTGTTCCACCGTAATGGCGTGCAATCCGGCGCATACCAGGTGGGCTTTCCCCACGCGCTCCGCCGGGCCGATGCCGACGCACGTCATGTGCGCGGCGAGCGCCCCTTCGATGCCGGCCTCGGCGTCCTCGAACACCACGCACTCAGTGACCGGCAGTCCGAATCCCCCGGCCACCCACACAAACAGATCGGGCGCGGGCTTGGTGTTCACGACCGCGTAGCCGTCTCCCAGCACATCGAACAGGTGCGTTATCCGCAGGCTTTTAAGAACGGCGCGCGCGTTGCGGCTGGCGGAGGCCAGCCCCACATTGATCCCCTGTGCGCGGGCCGCTTCGAGGAACTCGCGAGCGCCGGGGAGCACGTCGTCCGGCCCCATCTGCGCCAGAAACTCGCGGTAATAGTCATTTTTTCGCGCCATCCATGCCTGGGCGGTGGCGTCGTCGAGTGATTTGCCCTTGAGCAAGCGCCGCAGGCTTTCCTGGCGCGAGACGCCGCGCAGGTGTTCGTTGTCTTCGCGGGTAAAGGGCAGTCCCTCTTCGTCCGCCAGGCGCTTCCAGGCGCGGAAGTGGTACTCGGCGGTGTCGGTGATCACGCCATCCAGGTCGAAAATGAATCCTTTGAGCATTGATTTCTCTCGTGGTGTTGTGGCCTCTATGTCGAAGGCAATTCTGCCCCCGATGGCGCGTTTTGACCAGGGGAAATGCTCATGCAAGAGGTTGAAACATGGCACCGCCCCGCGAGGCAGAGGGACGGCGCTGGCGCGGGTGCGCGTACAAGAGCGGAGAAACCCCAGGTGCGTGCTGGAACAGCCGGGGAGCTGGAATCACAGGTCATCCGTTTCGATGATTTCACCGGTGACCATGAAGATCACGCGTTCGCAGATGTTAGTGATGCGGTCGGCGATGCGTTCCAGGTTATGCGATATCCACAGCAAATAGGTCGCGCGGCTGATGTTGCGGGGGTCGGACAGCATATAGGTGAGCAATTCACGGTACACCTGGTCGTGGAGTTGGTCGACCTCGTCATCACGAAAGGTCGTGCGCTCGGCCAGGTCTGCATCCCGGTCGAGGTAGGCATTGAGGCTGGCCTGCAACATCTCGCGACTGATGCGTGCCATGCGCGGGAGGTCAATCAGCGGCTTGAGTTGAGGCTCGTTGGCGAGTTCGAGTGCCAGCTTGGCTATGCCCGCCGCGTGATCGCCCATGCGCTCCAGATCGACGACGATGTGAATTGCGGTCACAACCGAGCGCAGATCGCGTGCCGCGGGCTGGTGGAGCACCAGTAGCCGGTAGCCATGTTCCTCGATCTCGTAACGTTGCTCGTTGATGTTCGCATCGTCGGCAATGACTTGCCGCGCGAGTTCCACATTATTGTCTTTGAGTGCCTGGATCGACCGTTCGATGGCCGCGTCCACGGCATGGGTTAGCTTCAGGACATTGTCGCGGAGCGTGGCCAGTTCGCGGTCAAGTGTTTCGCGTGCCCGTAAGGGTGAGTTGCTCATGGTTTTCCTTATCCGAAACGGCCCGTGATGTAATCTTCCGTGCGCGAGTCGCGCGGCATGGTGAAGATTTTGTCCGTTTCGTCATATTCAATCAACTCACCGGCACGGGTATCGTCGGAGAGCATAAAGGCGGTGGTATCCGAAACGCGGGCGGCTTGCTGCATGTTGTGCGTGACAATGATGATTGTATAGTCGCGTTTCAGTTCGCGCATCAGTTCCTCGATGCGCAGGGTGGCGATCGGGTCCAGCGCCGAGCACGGTTCGTCCATCAGGATGATCTCCGGCTCAACGGCCAGGGCGCGCGCGATGCACAGGCGTTGCTGCTGCCCGCCGGAAAGCGCCAGCCCCGATTTCTTCAAGTCGTCTTTCACCTCGCCCCACAGGGCCGCCCGGCGCAGGCTTTGCTCGACGATTTCGCCGAGTTTGTTCTTATCGCGCAACCCCAGAATGCGCGGCCCGTAGGCGACATTATCAAAGATCGACTTTGGAAACGGGTTCGGCTTCTGGAAGACCATCCCAATGCGCCGCCGGACTTCGACCGGATCAATGGCGGGGTCGTATAGATTGCGCCCGTGATAAAACACCTCGCCCTCGACGCGCGCGCCGACCAGCTCGTTCATGCGGTTGATCGAGCGCAGCAACGTGGTCTTGCCGCAACCTGACGGGCCGATCAATGCCGTAATCTTCCGGCTTTCGAACCTCAGGCTGACGTTGCGGATGGCAAGGAAGTCCCCGTAGTACACGTACAGGTTGCGAATATCAATGGCATAGCGGCCATTGCTCGTTGGTGATGTCATGAGAGTCTCCTGCTGAAGCGATTGCGCAAAATGATCGCCAGTGAATTCAGGCCAAGCAGTAACACCAACAACACCACAATCGCGGCGGCGGCAGCGTTGCGGAACTCATCCTGTGGCAGCGTCGTCCAGCGATAGATCAACAGCGGCAGCGCGGTGAAGGTCGAGAACGGGCCATCGGGGTCCTGGGTGAGGTACGTCGCGCCGCCGACCAGGATCAGCGGGGCCGTCTCGCCAATCGCCCGCGAAATCGCCAGGATCGTCCCGGTCAAAATGCCCGGCATGGCGTAGGGTAGCACGTGGTTCCAGATCGTTTGCCACTGCGTGGCCCCCAGCCCATAGCTGGCCTGGCGCAGCGAGCTGGGGACGGCGCGGATCGCTTCCTGGGCGTTAATGATAAGCAGTGGCAAGACCAGCAGGGCCAGCGTGAAACCGGCTGACAACACCGTCCGCCCGTTGGCTGAGGCAACGCCGAATGCCTGGCCGCTGGTCAGCGCTTCGAGCGAGCGCACGAAAATCGCCAGCCCCAGCATGCCGTAGACAATCGACGGGACACCGGCCAGATTGTTGATGTTGGTCTGGATGATCTGGTTGATCCGGCTCTTGCCCGCGTATTCTTCCAGGTACAGGGCGGCCCCGACACCGACCGGAAACGCCACCATGATCGTGATGGCGATGATGAGCAGCGATCCGTATAGCGCGGGGCGGATGCCGGTGGCGTCGGGCTTGCGCGGGTCGAGCGAGCTTGTCAGAAAATCGCGGTTGACCCACGAGCGCCATTGAAGCTCGGCCTGGGGGTAGCCGGTTTGCTGCTCGGTCTCGATGCTGGCACGCCTGGTCAGCGAATCCCAAAGCGGCCAGCTTGCGACGACCTCGGCCTGGATCACTTCATCGACCAGCAGCTTTTTCAATTGGTCGGAGCCGAGATTCAGGGCGAGGATGGTGGTGGCCTGGATTTCGTCGAGCTTTCCGATGGGCGTGTCGGCGGCTGCTTCGGGGTAATCTCTGCCGTCGAGCGCCCGCGCGACGGGTTGCGGGCTGTAGCTGGCGAAGTCAGACTGAGCAACGCCGAGCAAATCCCGTAGAATCGATACACGCAGCAATGCTTTGCGCACGTTCACGGCCACCAGCGCGCCCAATTCATACTCCGACAGGTCATCGAGGTCTCGCGTGTCTACCTGGTGGATGATCAGCAATTCCAGCGGCTCACGCGCCATGTTCGCCACCAGGATCGCGGCGGCTTCATCCGGTGCGATCTGGCTGAACGCCTTGCGTGCGGCGCTGTTCGGGTACTCGAAGCCGATCAGCACGTCTTCAACCGGCGCAGCGCCGGACGCCGTCCCCGCTTCGCCATCGTCACCCAACAGGTCACGGCGGATTCGCGCTTGCAGTTGCTCCGGGCTGGCATTCGCCGCCAGCAGCGCGATGAGTTCCGCGTCAGAGAAGGCGCTCAAGGGGCGTCCCGCTTCGGTGAAGGCCAGCAGTTGCAGGGCGTCAGCGCTCAGGTTGCGGGCGAGCAGATCGACCGCCTGCGCGGCGCTGAGGTCGCGTAACGGCGTGGCGGCGAGGTCGGCGGGATAGTCGAAGCCATCCAACAGTGCGCCGGTGGGTTGGGTCTTCATGTCGTCCCAGCGTCGTGGTTTGGCTTCGATGACTCGTTCCAAGACTAGTTCTTGCAGGCGCGTCAGGCTGACGTGCGCGGTGAGCAAGGTGGTGGCCTGTTCGGGGGTGAGGTCGCCGGGCCACGCGCCGGGGTCGTAGGTGGTGATCGTCAATGCCTCCGGCTCGATGGCATACTGGACGGCGGTCAGCCCGACCGATTTATTGATAATGGTCCAAAGCAATGTCGCCAGGGCCACCAGCGCGACGACGATGGACAGGATGAAAAGCCCTCGCGCAATAACGCCGCGTGTGTGCCGCGCCTGGATGTTGCGCCGCAGACCTTCCCCGTCCGGCAGATCGCCCTTTTGGGCATCGCGGTCGGGAACGAGCTTCGGCAGCAAGGCCAGAGCGCCAGCGCCGCCAACCAGGGCGGCCAGCACGACCAGCCCGCCTTGTTGCGGGGCAATAGTGAGAACGATCAGCGCCGGGGTGATGCTGCCGAGCAGTCCGGTGATCGCGCCAAACAACGCGCCGAGGCGCGGGTTGTACCCTTTTCGCGCGGCGAGGGGTGCGATAGCCAGACTGCCGTACACCCCCAGCATCACGCCCAAAAACCCCGCGCCCATGAGTGCCAGTCGATCCATAGATCACGCGCCTCCGTTACTCGTACACTTCGCGGTATCGCCCGATCACCGAGCGACTCAGAGCATTGAGGAGCAGGGTCATCATGAACAGCAGCAGCCCGACCACGAAAATGCTGTTGTAGTCGAGGGTGTCATACCCCAGGTCGCCGCCGCTGATGCTGGCGATATAACCGGTCATCGTCCAGGCGGATTCGAGGGGGTTGAGAGACAGGTTAGGCCGTGCACCGGCGGCGACGGCCATGATCATCGTCTCGCCGATTGCGCGTGAAATGGCGATGATGAACGCCGCGACGACCCCTGACATGGCAGAGGGCAGCACCACGCGCACCGTCGTTTCCAGCCTGGTTGATCCCAGGCCGTAGGATGCTTCGCGCAGTGAAGAGGGGACAGCGCTCAGGGCGTCCTCGCTCATAGACGCGACCAGGGGCAGGATCATGATGCCCATCACCAGCCCTGCAGAGGCAACGTTGAAAATCTCGACGGTGTCGCGCCCAAGCATGGTCTGTAACAACGGCGTCATGAATTGCAGGGCGAAGAAGCCGTACACGACCGTGGGCACGCCCGCCAGCACCTCCAGGACGGGCTTAACCGCGTTGCGGAAGCGGGCGCTCGCGTATTCGCTCAGGTAGATCGCCGACCCCAGCCCCAACGGCAGGGCGACGAGCATCGCAATGAACGAACTCATCAATGTGGCCGCCGCAAGAGGGGCGATGCCCACCTTGTAGCGATGGGGTTGCCACTCAACCGTATTCACGAAGTCCAGCACCCCGATGGTGTGGATTTGCCCCCCCTCGTCGATGTACTCGCTGGTGACCAGCAACAGCGATTCGCGCCCCAGCACCACGACGATGGCGATGGTGGTGAAGATCGTCATGAAGCCGCATAAAAATAAGAAGCCCTGAATCAGCGATTCGCTGAGTCGAACCTGCTTGCCCAGGCTGAACGTGGTGTCGGCGTCCTGACGACCGGACAGGAACTGCCGTTTTGGGATGATAATTGCATCGTGTTCCATTACACACTCCTAACGAATTGAGAGGGGGTGGATTGGCACGGTATAGCCGCCGTATCGTCGCATGTTGGATTATTCGCCCAACCCCATCACGTCGAGCCAGTCCTGCTTCGCGGCGTTCAGCGCAGCGGTGCTGACCGGAAAGTAGCCAACCTCGGATACGATCTCGTCGGCATTGGTGAGATAGTAATTGATGAATGCGGCCACCTGCGGTTTTTCGGCCAGGATGTTCCGGGTCGAGTAAATGAAGAGCGGGCGAGCCAGCAGGTATGCGCCGCTTTCGGCTGTTTCGCGGCTTGGCGCGACATAAGCGATTCCCTCGGCTTCCCAGCGATCTTCGGGAATCACCACCATGTTGCCGTCATCATCAAAGTCGATGTCGTCGGCGAGGGCGACGGCCTTCAGCGCATCCTCGTTTTCCACGAAGTAGGCAAAGCCGAAATAGCCGATGGCGTCGTCGCTGCCCAGGATGCCCTCAATCAGCGTGTAGTCGTTTTCGCTGGTGGTGGGGTTCGGGGCCAGCAGCGCATCGAAGCGGGCTTCGCGTTCCTTGTACGGGCCTTTTTTGCCCAGCACGGCCTCGCCAAAATAGTCGAACGTGCCGCTGTCGGTGCCGGGCGTGAAGAGCTTGATTTCCTTGCCGGGCCATGCGGGGTTGACTTCGTTCCAGTGGGTCACCTCGCCGGTGAAGATGGCGATCAACTCGCTGCGCTTCAACTGGTCAACGAACGAGTCTTTGCTCACGGCGACGGTCAGCGCATCAATGCCGATGAGGAACTCAAGCACCTCGCGGCCAATCGCCTCGCAGTCCTCACGTTCAGAACTCTTGATGGCGCGGCTGGCATTGCTGATGTCGGTCGATCCTTCTTTGCAGAACCGCTCGAAACCCGCCGAGGTTCCGGTTTCGGCAATGGCGATGTTACCGGCGAAACCATCGTCGTTGAAGCGGGCGGCCATGGCGACGGTTACCGGCTCGACGGTGGAGCTGCCCGCAATCGCAATGTCGCCGATCACGCTGAGCGGGTCTACTTCTGGCAGCTCGATTGGGTCTTCATCATCCTGGGCCAGCGTGCCTGCCACCGGCAGCGCGAGCGCCAAGACCAGCAACAGCGCGAGC
>CAZSXY010000010.1:0-18217 GCA_964611395.1 uncultured Anaerolineaceae bacterium
GACCCCATCCCCCTGGAGTTGCTGCACGACTTTATCCATCCGCACGCCAACCTCGGCCAACTGGGCCATGGCCTCACGCGCCTCCTCAACACCTTCCTCAATCGTGAGGGCGACAGTCCCATGATCTTTGAAGGCGGTGATGGTTTGGGGCGGCAGTGTGTTAACCGTGTGCGGCCCGATCAGGTTATCCACATAGTACGTGTCAGGGTACTGCGGGTTCTTGGTGCTGGTGCTGGCCCACAAGGGACGTTGAACGCGAGCGCCATGTTGCTGCAAACGCTTGAAGCGCTCACTTTCGAATAATTGTTTGAAGCTCACATAGGCCAGCTTAGCGCTGGCAACGGCGGCTTTACCCAAAAGCTGGCGATTGCGCTGAACTGTTTCGAACCCGCCGCGTAGCCGTCCCGCGCGGATGTTATTTTCCAGGATGTTATCCACCACTACGTCAATGCGACTGAGGAAGAAACTGGCGACAGAGGCTATATGCGAAATGTCCTCGCCTGCTTCCAGGCGGCGTTCAAGGCCGCGTATGTAGCGCTGGGCGACTTCAATGTAGTTCGAAACCGAGAATAGCAGGGTCACGTTGACATTGATGCCGGCGGCAATGGCTTCTTCAATAGCGGGGAGACCCTGTGGTGTGCCAGGGATTTTGATCATGACGTTGGGGCGATCGACGGCCTTGAACAGTCGTTTGGCTTCGCTTAGCGTCCGCTCGGTGTCATAGGCCAGCAAAGGCGATACTTCCAAGCTTACGTAGCCGTCTATACCGTCGGTGCGCTCGTAAACCGGGCGCAACACGTCGGCGGCTGCCTGGATGTCAGCGATTGCCAGCGCCTCATATATCTCAACTACATCGAGGTCAAGCAGTCTGGAAATGGCTTCATCGTACTCTTGGGTATCGCCAATGGCTTTGGCGAAAATGGTTGGGTTGGATGTCATGCCCACGATACCGTCGGTGACCAGTTGTTCCAATTCACCGGATGAAATCAGGCTGCGTTTGATAAAGTCCATCCAGATGCTTTGTCCAAATGTTTGAACTTCAATCAGTGGGTTTCCAGTCATGTAATGCCCTCCTAGCTGGATAGGAAATGTCAGTGAACCAGGTTCGATTATGTATAGTTTTAGCACGCTGTGCTGTTGTACAGGCAACACGGGGGTGGGCAGGTGGGTGCAGCGTGTTGCGACGAGTGAAGACCTATGCCCCCGGTGATTTGCGAAGCGTTGATTTTTCTGAATTGTGGTAGTGTGTTACCACGATTGCGAATTATAGCGCAGGCTCCGGTAAAAAGCAGAGTGGCCCTGGAGTGTGTTTCCCAGGGCCTTTCGATCTTGCGATCTTGGTCGTGAGCAGATGTGTTCGTGGAAAGTCGTTGACGTTCTGCGTTAGCCCGGAGCCAGCGTGGCCGTAGGCCCGCTTGGAATTGGCGTGCTTGTCGGCAATGGTATCTGTGTCGGGGGCGGGGGCAGGGTGGGAGCGCCGGCAGGAACAGTGGTTTCCCCGCCTGTCGTGGCCCCGCTCACTGGCGGGGTCCCTGACGTCTGCACTGGCGAAATGTCCGCCGCGCACCGGAATCCAATCGAGGCGCTTGGGCTGCCGGGAGGGGCGCTCAACCGGTGAACAGAACGCAAAAAGAGTGGTGCGGTGTCCCAGCTTCCACCCCGATGGACTTTTTCTGTCCCGGCGACCGGGCCTTTAGGATTCGGTTCGGGGGCAGTAAGCTGCTGGTTATAGTAATCCACTTGATACCAATCAAATACCCACTCGGACACGTTGCCAGCCATGTTAAACACTCCATACGGGCTGGCCCCGTTCGGGTAGCTGATCACCGGTACGGTTCCGATTTGTTCGGCAATCGACGACGCGGCTCGCTGCGGATCGAACTCGAAACCCCAGGGATAAACCCGGTTCTGGGAACCGCGTGCAGCGCGTTCCCATTCCGCCTCGGTTGGCAATCGCCGGTTCAACGTGTTGCAGTATTCCGCAGCTCCCCACCAGGTGACGAAAGTCACGGGGTGGTTGCCGTAGAATTCGGGATTGCGCACCGCATACACGGTGCCGTCGAACTCGATGTAGCTATTTTCTTGCTCGCGAGTGGTAAAGGCGCATGGTTGCCCCTGGCAGTGCGTCTTGTGACTGTTGGGCCCCATCCAATTGAGGAAGGTCACGTATTGTAAAACGCTCACTTCGTACACTTCCATGGCGAAGCTATCCACCGTGGTTTGGTGCGGCGGGAATGAGTCAGATACCCAACTCAAGTCCTCGCACACTTTTCCATACAGTGCACACTCCTCCATCGCCTGGATCGCTTCATCTTTGGTGGTTCCCATCATGAACGTGCCGCCGGTGATTGTCACCAACTCTGTTTTGATGGCATCGAGTTCCGGGGGAATGGCTGGAGGACCCGGCAGGCCGATTTCGGCAGGCGCTTCGGTGACGGGGGGCGTGCCCAGAACGGGTGTATCTTGCGCAGCAGGTGCAAGCTGCGTTCTATCCTGGGGTGCTGTGCCGGTTTCGGCATCCGGCGCAGGGGTTACTTCGGCGTTCGTGGGGGCTGGTAATGCGGTTTCCCCTCCACCACTGGTTGCCTCTGCTGGTAGCGGGGACGGGGTGGCCTCTGCAGTAACAGAAGCCGTCGTGACATCACCTTCTGTAGTCGTAGCGGGCGGCGATGCCGCGTCGGATGGCGTGGCTTCTTCGGTTGCCACCGCTTGCGGGCTTGCCTCTTGTGTTTGCTGTGCGGAGAGTTGCTGCAGCGCCACTTCGGTTTCGTTGGGCATGATCTGGACTTGCGGTGTGGCCGTGTCGCTTTCCAGTGCTGGGAACGAAATCGCCCCCAGGGCATAACCTCCAACACAAACAACCAGCGCAAAACCCATGCCGAGCATAAGGCCCATAAACAGCCACTGCCAGCTCGCGTCACGCGTCCGCCGTCGAAGACTGCCGTAGTCATTTTTCATCGAAAAGGCTCCTTACTTCAGTTTCCGGGTCGCCTTGTGTTCGGTAGACCGCAGATGGTGGTTAAATATACCGCTCTCCCCAGGGGCAACCAAACGGTTTACCTACGGTTCGTCAGTGATTTTAAAGGGCTATTCATCCTTCGCAAGAGTCAATAGCCGGCGATAGGTAGCCTGAATGGTCAACGCATCGGCAACATGGAACGGTTCGGGGGCTTCAACGGCGATGACGCCGCGAACACCGCGATCCACCAGAGCTTGCAGCAATTCCCGATAGCGGAGGTCGGCTTCGTTAAGTGGAAGGTGATTTTTTTCGCCACGAGGGCCGAAGGCGATACCAGACATGTGCGCATGCAGGTTTTCCAGGCCATGCTGTCCCAGCGCCTTTTCGACCGTATCCAGAATGTCCATGAATTCGTCGTAGCTGTTCTGGTTGCCGGTGCGGGCGTGGAGGTGTGCGAAATCAATGCATGGTAACACGCCGGGAATGTCGCGGCTGAGTTGCAGGGTTTCTTCAAGCGTGCCAAAGACTGCCTTCTTGCCCATGGTCTCTGGCCGCAGGATGACATCAATGCCTTCGCTGTCCAGAATCGAACGTATTTCAAGCAACTTCTGCCTGATTCGTTCGTAAACCTGGTCAGGGGGTTGGTTGTGGTATGACCCTGGATGGAAGACGATGTCGCGTGCTCCCGCGAGATAGCCTTTGCGAGCAGCAGCCAGCAATCGCTCGTCACTCTTGCGCATGAGTTCTTCGGTCTGGCTGTTAAGATTGATGAAGTATGGCGCGTGTACACTCAGCGAAATGTCAAACTGTGCGGCTGTTGTTTTGATGGCTGCGCATGTTTCATCGGAGACGCGAACGCTTTGAACCCAGGCAATTTCCAGGTGATCCAGTCCTAATTGCCGGGTGTGCTCGATGGCCGCTGTTGAGCCGGATTTGGGTGTTGTTTGGGGGCTGCCGACCGTGCCAAATCGGATCATGTCGGGTGTGTCTGTTTTCATGGGGAGTAAGGTGTCCTTTCGGTGGTGCGCTTTTGACAACTGAACTGCTTAATAGGAAGGGTGGGCACGATGGCCTGGCAAAGTGAACGGTTGAGTGCAAGACGTGACCTGTTGGTTGCATCCGGCGCGTTTGTTGTGGCTGTGGCGCTGTGGCAAGTGCAGGAACTTTACTTTCTGTTGTATCCATTGCGGTTGTTCGTAACCATGGTTCACGAATTGGCTCACGGAATAGCTGCCGAGCTAACCGGCGGTACGTTCCTGCACTTTGAAGTCACCAGCCGCGGAGCCGGACTTGCCTACACACGGGGTGGTGCGCGTTTTGTGATCATCCAGGCCGGCTATCTGGGCACGGCGATCTTCGGCGCATTGGTGCTTTATCTGACTCACCGCACGCGTTGGCCCGGGCGTGTGGCGATCGGGTTGGGCGTATTCCTGGGCATCCTCACACTTGCGTATTCCGATATTCACTTGTCGCGTCTCCATACGCTGGAAAAGGCGGTCGTGTTCATCGTATTGATTTTAGCAGTGTATCTGGTTCTGACGCGCGAAACCAACGAAGGTCGTTACGCTGGCATAAGTGTTGGTGTGCTTGGCGCGCTACTCCTTGTCCGGTTTGCGGGCAGGGATAACTGGCTAACGATCGTGGTTGGAATGGGCAGCGCCTTGCTTCTGATATGGATGGGGATTCGTGCCAGCCGAGATATCGTGACGGTGGTGCTAACTTTCCTCGCCATTCTCTGTGGCTTCCAAGCGATCACCGATGCGTGGGTCTTGCTTAAGATTGTGTCGTTACCTGGTGCACTTGTGCCGGTGAACGATGCGAGCGCGATGGCCAGTGAAATCGGCGGCCCGGCAGCGCTATGGGCGTTGTTATGGGTGGGAGGCGATGTGGTGATCTTTGGAGCTTCGGTCTATATGGTTTTCTCTGCGATTGGTCGAGACCATACCTGACCGGTGCAGCACTGCATAATCTTATTGATCGGCTTCACGGTGGTTTTCCGCGTTCCCATCCGCTGAGTTGTCCTCCGGGGGGCCAAAAAGCGCAAAAATCACGATTCCCAACGATGCCAGCATGATTCCGCCGATAAACACGGTGGCTTGCAGATGGCCGAGCAACGGGCGGTTGAAGCCTGTTGATGGGTGGCTCCCGAAGCCAAGGACATCAGCCAGCCCCGCAGCGCCAGCGATAAGCAAACCGGTCAGCGTCAGGCGGATGCCGATATCCTGCGCAAGCGAATTGGGGAGTCCGGTATAGAAGGATGTCTTGACGAATAAGTAAGCGCCGGTAAATAGGATGCTGAAACCCAGCAGGATCACAAGCACTTGCAACACGCCAACGCCGGACGCAGCTTCGAGACCTACGATGCCGGGAAATAACCCGATCAACGCAATCACCACGCCTAGCGTGCCGATAATAATGCTGACTTCACCGTATTTTCCCATGGCACCCAACCATCAGCGGGGCAACCCCGCCCGCAAAATACGCAAGAAATTTCCGCCCAAGATGGCTTGAACGTCCTCCGCTTCGTACCCGCGTGTCCTTAATGCCTTGCCGATCTCCCACAGATCCGCCGAAGTTTCGAACTCATCCGGGGCAGACTCGGCCCCGAACCCACCGTCAAAATCGCTGCCGATGCCCACATGCCGGGCGCTGCCGGTGACCTGGCATACATAGTCGATGGCATCGATTACATGCTGCATGGTGGCGGCGTCCTTGCGTTCGCCTCGCTTCCAATGTGGGACGAGGAACAGGTTATAGGGCATGATCCCAATCGCGCCATCGCGTTCGGCAATGCGGCCAATGATGCGGTCAGACAGGTTACGGTCGGGCCGATCGGGGCGAAAGCGAAGCGGGTTGGCATGGCTTGCGAACAACGGCCCTTCGTAATGATCCAGGGCCTCCTCGCATGCCTCCGGGGCCATGTGGGACAGGTCAAGCACCATTTGGAAATCCGCCATGGCGTCGAGCAGCTCATGTCCCAGGGCTGTCAAACGGCCTGGGGCTTTGGTTCCGCCGCTGTATCGCGTTTTGGTCCATGCTGGCCCGATGACGCGCAAACCGCGCTCGTACCACTCAGGCAATTGGGCTGGCTCAAGGATGGGATCGGCTCCTTCCATGAGGATGATGATGCCTAACCTGTGATCCACTAACCCGGTGTCATCGCTCCATGTGGCCAACACCGTATCGAGATCGCGCGTTGTTTCGATGATTTGCACGCGCGGATCGTGGTCTTGCAACCAGTGGTAATAATCGATTTGCTCAACACCGCTCCTGTATGCGGTTTCAGACGTGTCATACAACACGGTCTCGTCAGGGTATGTCTTCAGCCATTCAGGGGACACAAACACGGTTCCGCAGGCAACGGCCACGCGCCCAAGCAGAAGTTCGGGAAGTCCCACCATGCTGCGCCCATAACGGCTTAAGAAGACCGGATCGGTTTCCTGGCGGCGTCGGGCATAGGCGCTTTGTCTAAAGTCGCGCTGGCTGTTGAGATAGTTCCAGGCAATGTCCAAATGACCATCGACAATGATTGTTTTCATCAGGATGATGTCTCCGAATCACCGGCACGCGAGGCCAGGTCTTCAAACTCCTGATAACTCTGTACCTTCTCGCCGTTGATGAAAAAGGTTGGCGTGCCGGTTAGCCCCCGGCGTGTGAATTCTTGCTTGACCCGGTCGAGGAGGGCGGTAATGCGCTCGCTGTCCATGCAATCCTCAAACGCTTTGACGTCGAGGCCCAGATTCTGTGCTCCCTTGATGATGCGCCGTTCGTTGAATGTCGAGGTCACAAAGCGTTTCTGCCAGTCAAACAGCACGTCGTGCATTGTCCAGAATAGGCCCTGCTCACCCGCACACAGTGCGCCTTTGGCGGCTTCTTTGGCTCCCCACCCGATGTCTGGGACGGGGATAAAAACAAATCGCACGGTGCCGGCCCTGATGTCGTCCAGCAAATCCACAAACTGTACCTCATGAAAGTCGCGGCAGTGGGGACAGGTATAACTTGAAAAATCCTCGACCAATACCGGGGCGTCGGGACTGCCCAAGCGCGGGTAGCCTTCGGGGGTGAAGCCTTGCGCCAAGCCCTGATAGTGGCTTCCTGCGCCGTCTGGGATGGGGGCATCTAGCGGCACAAGCAGATAGTATGCCAGGGCCGCAATGATCATGATCGCGAAAATGCCAACAATGAGCATCCACCCCCGGATGCGATGGTGGGGGTGATCGACGCCAGAGGCTTTGCGGTTGGAGTCTTTTTGAGTGTGTTTCGATTGCCTGGGGTGACTCATTGATCGTTCCTGTTTCTGAGCGCGTCTCATTTACTGCCAGGTGCTGATGATGTCTACCAGTTCGGGCAGGTGTTGGATCGTTGCATCCGGTGTGACCTCAATTCCGTCCGGTAGCCACCGGTATTTCTGTTCAAGCCAGATCGCCCGCAATCCAGCTTGCTGCGCTCCCCAAACGTCGAAGTACAGGCTGTCACCCACATAGACGGCTTCGCTGGCGTCCAGCCCCAGCGCGTCCAGCCCCAGTTGGAAGACGCGTTTATGAGGTTTCCAGGCATAGGCATCCGCAGAAAAGATCATGTGCTCCAGGTAGGGAGTGAGTGCGTACCGGTCGAGGTCGTCGGTATGGGCGTAACCCGGCCAGAGCGTGTTCGAGATCAGCCCAATCCGCAACCCGTTATCCCGCAGCATTTTGAGCGTGTCAGTGGCCCCATCTAATGGGTAAACATGCGCCTGGATAGCCGCCATGTAATCCTGGACGAGGTTGTCGATTGTGGGGTCGTCCACGTCCTTCAGGCCCCATCTGGCAATAACAACACCGATCTGATGGCGGAGGGTCAACTTGCGCACATCATACGAGTCCAACGCAGTCCAGACCGATAGCGCATGTTGCCACGCCATGTCTAGTGCGTCCTGTTCTGGCGGGAGCGCGTATCCCCGGCGGGTCAAGTGCCTGTAAATGGCTTTGGCACCGGTTTTCTCTGTATCTTCCCAGGTTGCGCCAGGGGCGTTGTAGTGTAGCAACGTGCCCCCCATATCAAGAATCACACCGCGAATGGGCATGGTTAACGCCTCCGGAGCTATGAGCGCAGGTATTTAGCGAGAAGATGAGCGCAGTGAACAATGCTATCCTGGTGCGTGCGTTCGTAGGCATGGGAAGCATCAACGCCAGGTCCTACAAGGGCAACCTGAGCCGCGCCGCCCGCGTACCAGTACGCTTCTCCGTCAGAACCATAGTGGGGGTAGATGTCGAGCTTGTAAGGGATGCCGTTTGTTTCCGCCAACTCGCGAAGTTTGCGCGTGAGGGTGATATGGTAGGGTCCCCGGCTATCCTTAACGCAAATACCCACGCTGAATTCGTCCGAGTTCTGGCCGTTGCCGACTGCCGCCATATCAACGGCAACCAGTTCATGAAGGGAATTGGGCAGCCCGGAAGCGCCCCCATGACCGACTTCTTCGTAGGTTGCAATGAGCACCGTAACCGATTGTGTCGGGGTTAGCCCGGCGTGTTTGAGGGCATGGAATGCGCCGAAGATAGCGGCGACACCCGCCTTGTCATCCAGGTGTCGCGAGCGCACAAAGCCCGTATCCGTGATTTCGACGCGCGGGTCGAGGAACACGAAGTCCCCAACATCAATTCCGAGTTGGCGCGTGTCTTCTTTGCTGTTGACACGTGCATCGATGCGAACTTCCATCGTGTCGTCATTGCGGGGTTCGTTGCCAGCGTCGTGGTGGACATGCACGCTGGCTTTCACCGGGACAACCGTGCCGCGATAGCGCTGGCCGTCGGCTGTGAGAATCGTCACGCCTTCAAACTCGATAGCATTCCACATGAAGTTGCCCAGTTGGGATAGTTTCAAGCGCCCGTTTGCCTTGATTTCCTTGACGACCAATCCCAATGTGTCGACATGCGCTGTCAGGCCGCGTGGGGCGTCATCGCGTTCGCCGGGCCATTCCAATACAAGCGCTCCCTTGGGCGTCTGGGTGATGCGCAGGTTTTCGATATTTAGCGAGTCGAATGCTTCAGCTACCACAGCGATAGCTTCTGCATAGTACCCTGTAGGACTTGGCGTTTTGAGAAGTTGCACCAGGAAGTCGACCGTTTCTTGACCATTGACGAGCTGTTCTGGCATGTAATTCTCCAGCAAATTACCCACTAAACCAGTTGATTTTGATTGCACCTGGGCGGCGACGGAAGGGGAGTATAACCTGACACGCTATGTCTGACGAGATTAGCATCGCAGTGTGAGGTCAGGTGGTGAGGTAAATCATGAGGCGGAACTCAGGTTCTCCTGCTGCCTGAGCAGGGCTGACTGGTTGATACACAAGCGTATGGCGTGTGCGGTAAGACGAAATGCGCAGCGAACCGGTTGGTGCGGGTCTGCCGTTCGGTGACCATCACTCGATTGTGATCGTTGCCAGCACCGCATGATCGCCCAGACTATCGCCCTGCGCATTGGTAACCGGCAGGCGTTGTTCAGGCGCTTGCCACCAATAAACGGCCAGCCACAGGTGATAGCGTCCGGGCGCGAGGTGATCGGGCAGGGCTATGCCGTGGTTGTCCCGAATCGACAGGCCGGGTGCCCACGTTGAGGTTTGCTCGAAGGCATTTACCGGGAATGAATCGCGCTGTGCAACGAGTTGCCCCTCGGCTGACATCAGGAATAGGGCAACGGTGTAGTCTTGTGAAACGGGAGTGACCGCTTGCCACACTAACGAGATCGGCAAACTATCGCCCGCTTTTGCTTTAGGGCCGCTTTGCAAATCGTAGCCTACCAGTTTCATCTGGTTTCCAAATATGATATCCGTGATCGTGTCCGGCCAGGCGGGTGCGGTGGGCGGAGGGGCTGGCGATAAGTCAAAGAGTATCGCGCGCGCGATGTCGTGCGGGGCCAGCTCGCTCACGGGGAAATAATGCCGCGCCAGGTAGTGCTCAACAGGGCGTACAGACCAGGGGACAAACCGGCTACTGTCGATGACAAGCCATGCGCGTTCATACCGGCGGCTCAGGTCGCCGAAAATCACAGTCGTGGACAAGTCGACCAGGGCATCGGGGTACGTTGATTCAAGCTCTGGCGGTTGCTCCGGGCTATAGCGCTCACCGGGCGAGCGCGGCAGGGTGTAGACGGTGACTGTATCCTGCTTGTAGTAATTCATGAAGAATTCAGCATATTCCTCATTGTTGAGGATGATCACATCGCCCGCTTCAAGCACGCTGTTTAACTCGTTCAGAAGGTCGCGCGTCGGCGCGAAGTCGCCATAATAGCGGGGATCGTGCCGGATGCTGAGTAGACCGGCTCCCAGAACGATCAATATGAAGGTGACTGGCGCAAACGCGGCAGCCAGAGAAAAACGCTGCATCTGGCGGCCTTTGAACCACCCAATAAGTCGTGTCAGCGCATAAGCGGCCAGAATGGTGCTGAGCAACGGCAACACCCAGGCTTGCCCCCCGGTGACAATCCATGCCCAATCCGGCCTGGTGCTGTCCAGCAGCTTGAGTGAAATCCAGATCGGAGACCACTGCACTGCCCAGGCCCCCTCGTGCCAGGGGATGATCGGCGGTGTGTGGGCCGCGAGCGTGTCGTAGTAGGCGTGAACTGGCACCAGCACGCTGACGAGTTGGATGCCCACACTGATCGTGAGCAGGGCCAGGACCGCGACCCTTGCCCGCAGGCGGGCCGAGTGTTCCAACAGGCGTTCAAATACCGGCAATAGCCACAGCGCCAGGAACGGCGTGATAGGAACCATGTAGCGCGGCCCCCAGCCAAGGCCGCCATACCATAGTTTTTCGCCGCGTACTGCCGCGTAACCAGAAACGAAAAAGACGAGGGCAAGCAATGGAACCGCCAGTTGACGCCACCGGCGTTCGCGCCACAGGGCAGGCAAACTCCAAATGCCAGCAAGCAAGATTGGGGAATAGAGCCATAGGCTGCGTGCCGGGCTGTACAAATACCCCCGAATGGGAACGGAAAGTTCTCCCAGGTTGTCACGTACCTGTTGAATGCGCTCGACGAATGCATAACGTGAGGAAAGGCCAAAGACGGTATCCAGGTTGAGCGCAACGCCAAACACAATGATAAAAAAGAACGTTGCCGCCGCCAGAACGACGAGCGACCGCCGCCCCAGACGGAATGTCCCCGCCCGCCCAGGGATGGCCTCCATCGCGATGGCCGGTAGCAACAACAGAGCCGCCTCTTTGGCAAACACCATGCCCCCCAGAGAAGCAGCGCACGCCAGGGCCAGCCCCAGCGGACGCCGGCCTGCCGCCAGTTGGTGGCGTAGACGCCGTACAAAGTATGCGCTTGAGATGCCTAGCAACATGAACAATGGCTCGCGGAAGAAGGTGCGGCTGTAAGGCCAGACGATCGTGCCCACGCCAAAAGCCAGTGCGGTTGCGAGCGCGGCGCGGGGCTGGTATCCCAGGTTCAGCCCGTAGGCATATACAATGACGGCTGATAGCGCCGTTACGAGTATGTTGAACAACCATACCGCGTGCGCCAAACCGATTCCCGGCAGTGCCTGGGCGACCAGGAATAGCGGGGCGGCCAACACCGGTTGCATGGGTTCCGCATCCGCCGCAGGGGGCTGGGCGTTATCCAGCGATCGGGGCGGGGACGAGTCGAACTGAAAATTTAGCTGCAAATTTCCCCGGCGGGCCATGCTTTCGGTGGCATCGAAAAGCGCCCACTCGTCATGACTAATCGCATAGCCGCTATACGTCACAAAATAGATGGCAACCAGCAAGGCGAATAAATGGATGCCGGGCATAAACGGGTGTCGCCGGGCGAGGGAGAGAAATGTCGTCATCGCTAATCGTTGCCTCGCTTAGTAGCCAGCAATGCCCGGTACATGGCTCCAAGATCGTTTGCCAGCCGCCCGATGTCATAGTCGGCAACAATAGCCTGTCTGATTGCTGTCCGTTCATTGACCGGTTGCCTCAGCGCTTTCACTATGCCATCTGCGAGCGCGTCAGCGTCTCCTGGCGGGGTAAGAATGCCGTAGCGACCATGCCGCAGCAGGTCAGGAACGCCACCAACCGCGGTTGACACGACTTGCACCCCGGCTGCCAGCGCCTCGATGATCGAGACGGGGGTGCCCTCGTTGTCCGACGAAATAACCAGTACGTCCATGTCACTATACACCGGCTTGAGATCGCGCAGAAACCCGGTAAACGTGATAGAAGACGCCAGTCCCATGTCCAGGGCTTGCCGTTCAATCGTTTCGCGCAGTTCGCCGTCACCAACGATGACAAAATGGGCATCGGGGAGGTTTCGTTTCACCTGGTGGGCTGCTTCCAGGAATAGCCGGTGGTTTTTGATGGGGACGATGCGCCCTACGATGCCTATCAGTGGAGCCGAGTCGGAAATGCCGAACCTGCGGCGGAATGTGCCGGAATGACGGGGCATGACGGCGAAAGGCGTAAGCTCCAACCCCAGAGGCACAACGCTGAACTTGTCTTCCTGCGCAATGCGAAATGTGTGCGCCAATTCATCTTTCAGGCGCGGACTGATCGTGATCAGCCGGTCCGAGAGATGGGCAGCCATGCGCTCGAGCCACAAAAACATGCGCGTTTTCACAGGGCCGAAATAGCCGTGAAGGACGTGCCCGTGAAACGTATGGACACGCACCGGAACGCGGGCCAGCCATGCCGCCAGACGCCCAACAAAGCCTGCTTTCGCGGTGTGCGTATGGACAACGTCCGGGCGCACGCGACGCATTAACTGCCAGAGCTTGAACAGGGTGACCAGGTCACGCAGCGGCGAGAGTTCACGCCCCAGTTGCTCGATATAGACCGGCGTGATGCCCCGCTCCTCTGCAAAGTAAGTCATGTCTCCTTCGTGCGGGCCGATATGCCCGCAAACGAGCAGGCTTTCAAACTCAGGTGGTCTAAGATTCGCGGTTAACAAGGTCACATGAATCGCCGGACCGCCCACGTTGAGCCGAGCGATGATGCGCATAACGCGAATGGGGCGGTTGGGGATCAAGTCCTTTTGAGTTTTCATGGAGCAGTTGGCCGGGGCGGGTCGATAAACAGGCGATGCCACCATTCAAATGTGAGTAACGTCCAGATGCGCTGCCCGTGATTGCGTTGCCCGCTTATGTGTTCATCCAGCAATTGGGCGAGTGCCTGCTCGTGAAAATAGCCGCGTGCCAGGGCCGAGGGATCAAGCAAAATTTCACGCGCGTAATCGCGCAGGTTTTCGCGAAACCAGCGTCCGACAGGTACTCCGAACCCGTGTTTTTTGCGGTGGACGATGTCTGGCGGGAGCACATCGGCGGCGACTTGCTTGAGAAGCCATTTTGTCGTGCCGCCGCGCAGCTTGAAATTGGACGGGATGCGAGCGGCGAACTCGACGAGGTGATGGTCAAGAAACGGGGCGCGTGCTTCCAGGGAAGCGGCCATGCTTGACCGGTCGGTTTTGATCAACAAATCGTCCGGTAGATACGTTTTGATGTTCACATCGAGCAATTGGGCGGTGAAATCGCGCGGATCGTTGGCTGCAAAATAGGACGCGAAATGCTCAGTTGGCGCGATGGGAGCAATTCCGTCAAGCAGTGCCGCGATCTGCGCGTCGTCGAATAAACGCACCCATGAAAAATAGGCGTCGGTGGGTAGCATGCTCGCGCCTTCGATGAATCGGCGCGCGCGCCGGGCAATGCCGCGATAGGATGTGGTTTCGGGCAGCTTTCGGACGGCATAACGAAGGCCTGCTTGCACTGTGCCCGGCAACCGGCGGTAGCGTGCCGCCAGATTCGCCGCATGGAATCGTTCGTATCCGGCGAATAATTCGTCGCCACCGTCGCCTGTCAGGGCAACGGTGACATGATCGCGGGTGTGCTTGCTTACGAGGAAAGTAGGAATTGCCGACGAATCGGCAAAGGGCTGATCGTGATGCCACACCAGCCTGGGCAACAGGTCGATGGCGTCAGGATTGACAATGAACTCGTGGTGCTCAGTATCCAGTAGCGTGGCGACGCGTCGCGCGTAGGCAGTTTCGTCAAACGATAGCTCTCCGGAAAATCCGATGGCGAAGGTTTTGACCCGTTCCGGTGAGTGACGGGCCATCAGCGCGACGATCAAGCTGCTGTCAAGCCCACCACTCAAGAATGCTCCAAGTGGCACGTCACTGAGCAATCGTAGGCGCACGGCTTCGTCAAGAATTGCGGCTAATTCCTCGCGCAGGTCGGCAAGACGAGAAGGAGCCTTCCGGTCGGCGCTCGCGGCGGGCGGTGCGGACCAGTAGCGATGCATCTGTATCTCCCCGTCCCGGCATACCAACGCGTGAGCGGGGGGCAGGAGGTGAATATCCTCGAAGAATGTGTCGGGCGTTGGTGTGTACCCGTAGGCCAGAAACAGGGGGGTCAAGGCGCGGGCAGGGCGGCGCGGCACCTCCGGGTGCATGAGTAACGCCTTGATTTCAGAAGCGAAGATGAGGCGGTTTTCGCTGCGGAAATAGTAGAGTGGTTTTTGCCCCATCCGGTCGCGGGCCAGGATGAGCTGGCGGCGCGGTGAGTCCCACAAGGCAAAGGCAAACATGCCCCGCAGCTCTTCGAGAAACGCTAAGCCCTGCTCGCGGTACAGGGCGATGACAGTTTCGGCGTCTGACCCTGACCGGAAATGATACCCGCGTGTTTCTAGCGTGCGTCGCAACGCGGGATAATTGTACACTTCGCCGTTGTACGCCAGCGTGATGTGGCCATCCGCGCTGCGCATGGGCAGGTCGCCACTGGGCGACAGATCGAGGATAGCGAGTCTTTGGTTGGCCAGTCCACATGGCCCCTCGATGATTTGTGCCCCTTGATCCGGCCCACGATGGACTAACGTATCATTCATGGCGGCCAGCACATTGGGGGGCACCGGCGCATCATCCAGATTCAGAATGCCGCAGAAACCGCACATCAGGCGTTCGCCTCCAGGCGGCGATAGATCGCAACCGTTTGCTCAACCATTCTGTCTACCGAGAAATGCGTTTCCAGGCGCTCGCGCCCTTGTTGGCCTCGTGCCCTCCGCTTGCCGCCGTCCGATAAGGCTTCTTGCAAGGCGGCGCTGATGGCATCTGTGCTGCGGGGCGGGGTGAGCCACCCTGTTTCGCCGTCGATGACGATCTCAGGGATGGCGCTAACCGCTGTGCTGATAATCGGAATGCCCAGGGCCATAGCTTCCAGAAAGACCAGCCCAAAACCTTCCCACAGTGACGGTGCCAGAAAAACATCAAGAGCCGCAAAAATCGGATGCGGATCGTTGCGCCAGCCGAGAAAGTGGACACGGCCCGCCACATGGAGCCGCTGTGCTTCCAATGCGAGTTGCTTGCGTAACGGGCCGTCGCCGGCAATGACGTAATGAACTTCTGGAAACCGGTTAGCCACCTGAGCGAAACCGCGCAACCCGTAGATAAGCCCTTTTTGTTCGATCAGGCGGCAGATGGAACCAACCAACAAGATATCGGTAGAAAGTCCCAATTCAGCGCGGAGTGCCTGGCGTGCATCGGGTGGGGCAGTGATGGCCGACGGGTCAAGGCCATAATGAATGGTATGCACGCGGTTCGGTGGCGCGTGCTCAATCTCGATTGAAAACCGCCGGATCGCTTCTGAGATCGCAATGCCCGCGTCGACTTGCCGCCACAGAACCCGGTTCAAAACCCGGAGTGGCAGGCGATACCGGAACTTGTCGTCATTGTGACGCGAAGTCATCACGTGAGGCACTCGCGCCGTGCGTGCTGCCGTGATGCCATACAGATCGGCATGGATCAGGTGCGTATGCACGAGATCGGGGCTTTCCCGCCGAAATCGTCTTACCAGCGTCCGCCAGAGGCCGGGATCGAAGTGCCGCCGGATAGGAATGCGCTCGATGGGTATGTCGAGGGCAGCGGCACGCGCAACATAGCCATCGACCGGGTTGTCGGGTTCAACCAGAATCCACAAGCGGGCATCGAACGATCTGGCGCGTAAGCCCTTCAGCAAAGCCAGCAAGTGGCCTTCGGAACCTGCCGTGCCAGTCATCTTGGACAGGTGGATGATCCGGTTTAGTGACATGACTATGGGCGTTAGACCTGTAGCTGCGAACGGTACCAGTTCAGGGTGTGGGCCAGTCCGTCTTCAAACGAAGTGACCGGCTCAAAGCCGAGCAGCTTGCGTGCTTTGTCAATCGCTGCCCGCGAATGTTTGACATCGCCGGGCCGTGGAGCAACGAATACTGGTTCGATCTGTGTGCCCATCAAGCGGTTGAGTAAATCGATCATCTCAAGCAAGCTGATCTTATTGCCGCAGGCGATGTTAATGGTTTCTCCCGATATGGAGGGAGTATGGCAGGCCAGCAACGTTCCGTGAACGACATTATCAATGTACGTGAAGTCCCGTGTCTGAAAGCCGTCGCCTTCGACCATCGGCGGTCTTCCGCGCAACATGGCTGTGATGAACTTTGGGATCACGGCGGCGTATGTAGAAAGCGGGTCTTGGCGCGGACCGAAGACGTTAAAATAGCGTACGCTAACTGTTTCAAGCTCATACACTTCGGCGAATGCTTGGCAGTAATGTTCACCGGCGAGTTTGGCTGCCGCATAGGGGGACAGGGGCTGGGGGAGCATGTCTTCTGACTTGAACTCATCGGTGATATTGCCGTACGCAGAAGACGACCCGGCATAAACGACTCGTTGCACACCTGCATCGCGTGCCGCAACCAACACGTTTAATGTTCCTGATATGTTGACCTCGTTGCTGGTTATGGGGTCTTTAACGGAACGTGGCACTGAGGCTATTGCCGCAAGGTGCAGGACATAGGTTACGCCTTGCATGGCTTCAGTCAGGCGTTTGCGGTCGGTGATACTGAACTCAAGCAATTCAATGCGATCCCGGACATCGGCCAGGTTTTCCCGTTTGCCAGTGGAAAAATCGTCAACGACTCGCACCCGGTGACCGGACTGTACCAGCGCATCAACAAGATTGGAGCCAATGAAACCAGCGCCGCCGGTGACAAGATACGTGATCGGTTGTTCGTTTTTCATAGATTGTCCCCCAAACGTGTTAGCCAATTGGTTAGGAACGGGACTTGCTTCGCCCGTACACTATTTCGAGAAAGATAAAAAAGGAGATTGCCCCAATACCTAACAGGACGCCAATAGCCTGCCCTTCGTCGATGCTGGCATGGGAAAGCGCCATCGCAGTGCTGCCCAGCAGCACACAAAATCCGTACAGGATGAGCACCGCTACTCGCTGGCTGAAGCCGAGAATGACCAACCGGTGTGAGGTGTGGTCTTTGCCCCCTTGCATGGGTGAGCGCCCCTCGCGTAACCGCGTGAAGACGACCAGTGCCGTGTCGAAGATAGGCAGTCCCAATACCACGACCGGGACCATCCACGTGATGACTTGGCGTTCGGCAGGGACCTTGAAGTCCAGCTTGATGGCCAGCACCGATAGCAGAAAGCCTAACACCATACTACCCATATCGCCCATAAAGGTGGAGGCCGGGTTGAAGTTGTAGATCAGGAAGCCGATAGAGGCTCCCGCCAATGCTGCGGCCAGGCTGCCCACAAGCGACAATTCCTCTTGGATGGCCATCGCAAAGAAGAATAGCGATGCAATCGCTGTGATACCAGCAGCGAGACCGTCCATGTTGTCCTGAAAGTTGAGCGCGTTGGTAATCCCAACAATCCAGAACAGGGTGAACCCCACGTTTAAGATGTCACTGGCAAAGATACGCACATGTATCCCGGCGGCAATGATCACTATACCGGCAATGATTTGGCCGACCATTTTCACCCAGGGGGTCAGGCTCCGCCGGTCATCTACAAACCCAACCAGCGTGAGCCATGTCGTGCCCGCCAGGATCGCTCCGAACTCCACGACGTAGAAGGGGGGGCTGAACAGTATCAATGCCAGCACCAGCGCACCGTAAATCGCAAGGCCGCCGAGCAGGGGAGTGGGCGTCTGGTGGACTTTGCGCGTACTCGGTTGATCCAGCACACCGAAATAAAAGGCAAGGCGGCGTGTGATGGGAGTAAAGCCCACCGCGGCAGCAAAACCGGCGACCATGACCGGTAAGAATTCTGTGATTTCCATAAGGTGTCTGCTAACGTGATTCCCTGAATAGCGGCTCTTTGATTTCACAGCGCCATCAGAACCGGGCGGAAGTATACCTTAGCCAGCCGGGTGGCACAAAGCAGCGCCAGGATGTCCCGGCGCTTGCTACGATGCACCTATTCTATCACCACCGAGAGTCTAAAACAGACTGAGTTGTTTGGGCGGTGGCGGCTCGTCATCGA
>CAZSXY010000010.1:18317-19707 GCA_964611395.1 uncultured Anaerolineaceae bacterium
CCACCGAGAGTCTAAAACAGACTGAGTTGTTTGGGCGGTGGCGGCTCGTCATCGATGCTGCCAGGGGCCTCTTCAATTTCCTTGAGCAAGTCTAACATTCGCCTGAAGTCCGCTTCCATCGTCGGGCGCAGGTTTGGATTGCGCAGCACGGCTGCCGGGTGGAACAACGGATAGTAGATGCGCCCGTCTGCGCGCCGGGGCTGCCCATGTATCCGTGTGATGCGGGCGTTTTTCGGAAAGAACAATGACATGCTGAACCGCCCCAATGTCGCAATTATCTTCGGTTGGATAATGGCAATTTGACGGTTGAGATATCCCGGCACGCACGTGTCAATTTCCGTTGGGAGTGGGTCGCGGTTACCGGGAGGGCGGCACTTGACGACATTTGTAATGAAAACATCGTTGCGCGTCAGCCCAATCAGCTTTAAGAGTTCTCCCAGGTATTTTCCCGATGCCCCGACAAACGGCAACCCCTGTTGATCTTCGTGATAGCCGGGTGCTTCGCCGATAAACATGATGTCGGCATCGGGACGCCCAGCGCCGGGCACGACTCGCGTCCGGGCGCTATACAGCGGGCACTGCTGGCACGCCCGGACTTCAGCAGCAATGGCTTCCAGGGCGGTACGGCTTTCTTCGGCATTCATAGGCTCTGTCACAACGATTTCTCCTTGGAGATTCGCCTATTCGGTAAAGTGATCCTCGAACTGAACACGCCTCGAGAGGGTAGCTAAGCGCTGGTTCAGACGTTGCAAATACCCTTGATCCAGCGGGCGAGCTTCCATCAACAAAGCGTCTTCACGATTGTCACGGTAATATCGCTGGCGGCGACCCACAACCCTGTATTCGTACTTTTGGTAGAGTGCCTGCGCCGGGTAATTACTTTCGCGCACTTCCAGCACAGAGTATTCACCATCGAGCATAATAGCGCGTTTGAGCATACTAGCCAAGAGGAGCTCTCCGAATCCCTGGCCCCGGTAATTGGGGTGCACCGCGATGGTGCTGATATGCGCTTCCCCGGCAATTAACCAGCATCCGCCATACCCGGCCAGCGTTCCGGTGGTGGTCCCGCCACGAATCTTCGTCATAAGTCTGCGGATACCGGTCAGCTCATCTGAATTGGACATTAGCCCCAGCACGACCAGGTGCGACGTGTCACGATGCGTGATCTCGAACCGGTAAGCATTGGCAGGCCAGGGGGTCGTAAACGAGAGCCGGTCGATTGCAACAACCTGAGAAATGTCCTCCGGTTGCATATGCCGCACCAGAACGCGGGGGGTCATGGATGAGCTGCTCCAGGCTGGTGCAGGTAAATGGGTGTCACGTGGAACGGGTCGTCCCCGTACCCTGTTTGAATCTTTTCCCATGCGATTTCGGCCAGGAACCCCGCTCG
>CAZSXY010000010.1:19807-47458 GCA_964611395.1 uncultured Anaerolineaceae bacterium
CCCCGTACCCTGTTTGAATCTTTTCCCATGCGATTTCGGCCAGGAACCCCGCTCGTCGTAACCGTTGCGCGGCGGGTAAGACGCGGGAGGAGAGTCCCGCACGCTCTAGCAATTCAAAGCCTGTCTTGTCGATTTCCCCGGCGATGTGCGCAGCGCGCTCTATACCCGTAATCGCATCGGCCCAGGTTGTGATAGTCGCTTCGCCAACCGGAGTCCAACCCTTGTCGTCAGCGATGAAGGATTGGGTGCAAATACGCCCGCGTCCAGCCTGCAAAACGGCCACGAGCAACCCTGCTGTCAGGGGGACGCCAGCGGCCACGATGGCCAGCGTTGGAACCGCCACAAGCGGAATGCCGTTCGCCAGTGCCAGGCCTTTCGCCACGCCCATGCCGATACGCAGGCCGGTGAATGAGCCGGGGCCTTGCGCTATCGCTACCGCCTGCAGATCGGTTGCCTGACTGTTGGCCTGTTCGAAGGCCCGCATGATTGCCGGGGCGAGTTCGATGGTGTGGTTGTTGGCGGAGTGCCAGGTGGATTCGAAATGGAGGCGCGCGCCGTCATGGAGTGCGATGCTCATGAAGCGCGTCGATGTATCGATGGCAAGTATCAAAGGGTACTCCTCATTGCTCGTTACGGGTTGTTATTGTCGACAAAGTGCCTGCGCACCGCTTCTACCAGTGATTCATAGCGTTTGCCGCTCCCATGCAACGAAATATGACGTTGTGTCGTGTCGATGGTCTCAAGTGTGATCCAAAGTTTTTCGTCTGGCAAGATGCCAGCGATGTTCTCCGGCCATTCAATGACGAGACAGCCGCCGTAATGCCAGAGGTCTTCCAGGCCTATGCCCCAGGCATCAGCCGCGCCGCCCAGCCGATAACTATCGACGTGATATAGCACGTGGTCATTTTGTTTGCGCCTGTGCTCATGTATCAGCGTGAACGTCGGGCTTGTCACTGGTTCTAAAGCGCCCCAACCAGCGCCAATGCCCTGGGTAAGGACCGTTTTGCCAGCGCCCAGGTCGCCGGACAGACAGATTACGTCGCCAGGCTCAAGCAATGTTCCCAGGACACGACCCAGGCGCAATGTTTCTTCAGGTGTACGGCTGGTGTAGTCGAAACGAGACATGATTGGCGAAACCGTCCGGATGTCTTTGAAGCACGATTTCTGAATTATACAGGGCAGTGGTGGTGTGACAATAGGTTCTTTTTGCTCCACCCGTTGACCCGGTTCCAGCCAATTCGCCACTGTCCCCAAATCATGCTATCATTGCCACCGGTTTCTGGTGTGAATGTGCCGTAGGGGCTGGCTTGTATGCGCATTCTGATCATTTCGGATATTCATGCGAACCTGGCTGCTCTTGAAGCAGTGCTGGAAGATGCCAAAGGCGATTGGGATTATGTCTGGTGTCTTGGAGACGTGGTGGGGTACGGGCCTGATCCCAATGAATGCTGCGAGACATTGCGCAGCCTGCCCCATTTGTGCCTGGCCGGAAATCATGACTGGGCGGCGCTTGGGCGGCTTGATATTCGGACCTTCAATGCTGATGCGCGCCTTGCCGTAAACTGGACGCAGGAGACGCTGACGTCCGACAACCTGGCGTACCTGGCCGCACTCCCGACCACGTTTGTGTTGGGCGATTACACTCTTGCGCACGGTAGCCCGCGCGAGCCTGTATGGGAATATATCTTAGACCCGTTGATTGCCGCGCTCAATTTCCCCCATTTTGAAACATCCTATTGCCTGGTCGGACATACGCATACCCCTGTCATTTTCCAGTTAGCCGATGATCGGGGCGACACGGAGGCCATTCAGCCAGCCTATCGGGAGCCAAAGCATCTCAATGGGCATCGCCTGATAATCAACCCCGGCAGCGTGGGCCAACCGCGTGATTCCAACAAGGATGCTAGTTACGGCATTCTGCACGTGCAGGAAGCAGTTTTCGAACACCGGCGTATCCCGTATCCGGTCGCAGTCACGCAAGAGAAAATGCGGCGGTTGGAGATGCCAGAACGCTTGATCACACGCCTGGAGCATGGCTGGTAATGCGGCGTTGCGTTCCCATTTGATCATGAGAGCGACCGGAACACAGCCGGTCGCTTTTTGCTATGAAGCGAAACTCACCCCGGAAGTTGTCTGGCGCACGCGCTATTCGGATATATGGCTGTACATCCACCAGTAGGTGCTGCGGGGATAGGCCACGGTTAGCCGCTCGTCGGTCACAAACTCGCTCCCATCTTCAGTGAGCAACTGGCGCAGTTTTTGATCCAGAAGCTTGAGATGCGCCGCTAAATCGTTTGGGAGGATGTTGAGTCGGGATGCTTCATGTACCAGGTGGTGAATCATGGTGCGCTTTTCGGCCTGGACGGGATAGTCGGCGGCACAACCGGCGCGTTTCTCGGCGCATTCTTGCAAGAATTGCTCCAGTGCTGTCAGGCGAGCGCGCAACTCTTGCAGAATCTTGTTTTCGTAATGAACTGCCCATTTGGCCCGTTCGGCCTCAAAATTGAGGCGTGCGTCTTGAACGAGATTCTGTTGGTCGACATCAAGCAGATTTTCAATGCTGGTCAGTCGATGCAGCCGGAGCAGCAGGCCGCCGAGCGTTAGCCGCGGCATATCGCCATCGAGATGGCCGAAAACTTCCGCCTCGTAGAGGTAGGGTGTCAGGCTGGATGCCATCGCTGATAGGGTGCGCACGTCCCGTTCAAGATCAAAGGCCAGCTTAGGTGGATGGCTGTTCATCGTGGGTTATGCCTTGCCGTTCTACGCGGCCTGTCATCGGGTGTATCGCTTGATTTGATGGTAGTTAGGGTTCCCTTGAATGCTCTGTATCCGGCGTTCGACATCGTTTACGTGCCATTCCGTGATCATGATGCCATCAGGGTTAACATACGAAATGGTTGGGGCAAAGCCAAGAATTTCTTGAACACCAGCAAGCAAGAGGTTTACATCATCAACTGGTTCCGTCGCCAGTGAAAAATAATCGTTGGGTACCCATTCCAACTTCAACGGAATGCCTCGCCATTCCCCCTCCATTTGGAAGGGTGGGGTATCGTTTGTGCAATCGAGATAGAGCGCCGAAATGCGATTGCTCCAGAATGTATGATTCACGCGCTCTTCAATCAAATAGGCGCGGTGTTCCGGCTCATTGTAAAACCAGGTGCTCGCATTTGTTGCCATGAAGTCTTTTCGCCTCCTCGACGTACCAAAACTCGCCATAATGATAACACCAAAGTCTTGTCTCAGGCGAACTTCTCCTTGTGTTCCCGGTGGCAGAAAAGTTTTCGCCAAATGGTGGCTTGTTGGAGAGATTTTGGCGAAAAATTCATAAACATTCTTTCAAAAAACGAACCGTAAGCGCTCGCAATGAGTATAATCTTTCGGTGGGTAATGATCCGTTCGTGTCGCGATAAGGAAAATTCATGAGTGGTTATGCCTGGCTTGGTGTGGTGGCCAGCTCATTTGTTTCGACGCTGGCCATCGGGTCTTTTGTGGTGATGGCGATGCCCTATTTTGATGACTTGCCCTATCTCACCGAATTGCGGAAAGATAGCCTCAAGGCCACGGTGATTGGCGGATTCATTTTCGTTCTGTTTTTTCTGCTGTTTTGGGCCGGGGCGTTATATCTGGATGAAGCTACAAGCGGGCCGTTGTTGTTGTTCTCGGCGTTTATTGTGGGGCTGCCTCTCAGTTTGTTGCTGGGGTCTGAAACGTGGGATCGCCATGATGCGCGTGGCATGAATCGGGTGCCGGGTCCGCAGGCAGTGGCGGTGGCGACCGGGATAGGGCTGGCCGAGATTATCGGCTTTATGTTGGTCTTCATTGCCATTTTGCAAGCCACATAACTGCTTTATCATCTCTTGGACCAAGCGACACCCGCCTGGTAATGGCCAACAGGCGGGCGTCTAACAGATTTACGAAAATGATCAGGCGATTTATTCAGATGGCCAGATGACTTCGACGCCACTGTGTTGGATGGTCAGGCGTTCTTCTACCAGTTGGCCGCTTCCCGTGTCAAAGTCCGAATAACTAATGTCACTAATCCAGGCGTCTTTGAGCACCCAACGGCGTGTCTCAAGCCCTTCATCCGTGGCTACGATGGCAAATTGTCGAATGATTCGGGTGGTAGGGTGGTCCAGTGTTTCCTGGATCCAGGCATTGAACGGTAGTTGGGCATCGTGCTGAACCATTTTAGTGACAACTACGGGACGGTTGACCAGTTTGCCCCCCTCCAAATCCACGCTGCGGCAGTGCAGCCCACTGACACCAAAAATGCCTGATACCAGTTGGTCGTCAATTTCAACATGAAACTCGTTAGCCGAAAGGCTGTCGACGGCCTGAAGACTCGCGCGTTCCTCTGCCATGCTTCCTGCTCCTTTGTGTCATGCTTCCGGTCAGTATACACGAACCCAACCGGTTGTGAAATCAAAAGAAACCAGGGGCCTCCCGGTGAGGTTCCTCTGGTTTCATTGGCGTAAAGAAGTGGGTGGATCAGTCTTGATCCGGCAAGACGACCCGAATGTGAAGTTCCTCCAATTGTTCCGGTTCCGCCTCAGAAGGCGCACCGGCCATGAGATCGGCGGCCTGTTGTGTCTTGGGGAAGGCAATAACCTCGCGGATGTTCGGCTGACCGGCGAGGAGCATCACCAGTCGGTCGATGCCGGGCGCGATGCCGCCGTGCGGCGGTGTGCCGTACTCGAATGCTTCCAGCATATGGCCAAAGCGTTCCTTCGCAACATCCACATCCAGGCCGATCAAGCTAAAGATTTTCTCCTGGATGTCCCGATCGTGGATACGGATGCTGCCGCCAGCGACTTCATACCCGTTGCAGGCCAGGTCATATTGCTGCCCCCGCGCTTTTCCAGGGTCGGTATCCAGGAGCGGCACATCTTCCCACATGGGCGCGGTAAAGAGATGATGGCTGGGGTCCCAACGGTTTTCATCTTCGTTCCACGTAAACAACGGAAAGTCGATGATCCAGCAGAAAGCGACTTTCTTGGGATCATCAAGTCCCAGGCGATGCGCCATTTCGCGGCGCATTGTGTCGAGAACCTCGCACACAACTTCTTCAGTATCGGCGGTGAACAGAAGCAGATCGCCCGAACCGGCCTCCATGCGGTCAATAATGGCGCGAAGCTGGTCGGCGGTGAAGAACTTGGCGATGGGCGACCGGACGCGCCCTTCTTCCGCCGCCTCGATAGCCATCCATGCCAGCCCTTTTGCGCCTGCTTTTTTGGCGATATCTTCCAGTTCTGTGAGTTGTTTGCGGCTGTAATCGCCACACCCAGGTGCGCAGATGGCGCGGACTGGGTGTCCGGCTTTCACGTTGTCTGCGAATACGCGAAAGCTCGTTTCGGCCACAATATCGCTGAGGTCTACGATTTCCATGCCGTAGCGCAGGTCGGGCTTGTCGGTGCCGAAGCGCCGCATCGCTTCCTTATAGCTCAAGCGGGGGAAGGGCTTGGTCACCAGTTCCCGATCAGAGACTTCCTCGACCAAACGCGCAAACATATCCTCGATCAGGTCAAGCACGTCATCGCGCTCAACGAAGCTCATTTCCAGGTCAAGCTGGGTAAATTCGGGCTGGCGGTCACCGCGCTGATCTTCATCGCGGAAGCATCGCGCAATCTGGAAGTATCGCTCATAGCCCGCCACCATAAGCAGTTGCTTAAGCTGCTGCGGACTTTGCGGTAGCGCATAGAATTTCCCTGGGTGCACGCGGCTGGGAACAAGGTAATCGCGAGCACCTTCTGGCGTTGTCTTGAACAGGATCGGCGTTTCAATCTCGACGAAGCCTCGATCGGAAAGATAGTTGCGGATAAACCGTATGACATTGTGGCGCAGCACGATGTTCTTTTGCATGGCGGGACGCCGCAAATCAAGGTAACGGTACCGCATGCGCAGCGCTTCATCGACATGACTGTTCTGGTTGATGTAGAACGGCGGGGTCTTTGCGCGATTCAAAATCTTGAGTTCTGTGGCTTCTAGCTCGATCATGCCGGTGGGAAGCTCTTTGTTTTCCATGCCCTCTGGCCGCCGGATAACCGTGCCCGTTACCTGAACAACCCATTCCGTACGGACGTCATGGGCAATAGCGTGAACGTCAGGAGCGGTTTCTTGATTGATCGTTACTTGCGTGATTCCCCAGCGATCACGCAGGTCCCAAAAGATCAAGCCGCCGTGTTCGCGCCAACGATGAACCCACCCGGCCAGCGTAACCTGCTGGCCCGCATGTTCGGCACGTAATTCGCCACAGGTGTGCGTCTTCAACATTTGAGATTCCCCCGTTTGGCAGCAAGATTTAGGTGACACCCAATATCGGGATTGTGGGGTGACAGTGCGTCGTGAAAATATCGCAAAAGATTAACACAGACGCCCCGAAACAGGCAACCTCATTTTCCATAACTTTACAGGAAAATGAGGCCGCCAAAGGAGGGGCTTTGAATGATCGTGCGCGATTAATACACGGAGGGCGTTGACGCGTATATCTGGCTTTCTACCCATCGCGCGATGTATGGGTAGCGGTAGTTGTTCCCGCGCCAGGTTTCGGCTGTGGCGATGACCGCATAGATAACCATGCCAAGGGGGAGCAGTAACGAGGCCAGCACAAACAGGATGTAGCCCAGGACGATGAAAGGAACCAGCACGAAACCGACAAGGAGTATCATCAGAATGATAGAGACGAACAGTAAAACGAGTGCCACGATGGTTCCGACGAGTAGCAGGACGAGCCACCCGATGGTTCCGGCCAGTTGAATGGTGAAAGCCTGCAACGCGTGAAAGGCCACATATTCTGAACGTTTGCGGAACGCGAAGTAAATGAGCAGTGGCACGAACATCGTGAGCAAGACCCCCAGCCCACCACTGCCCAGCGCGACCAATGCGGTCAGCAACGTGCTGCCATGAGCCAGCGCCGCCCACTTTCGCTCGTTGGCGTCGATGGAGGCCGGGTCGTGCCAATGCTTGGGTTTGCGAGGTGGGTACACCGCGCGAGGGCTTTGGGGAGCATTCCGATCGGCTGTAGACAACCTGGAGCTGGCATCGCCGTAGCGCGCTTCATAGTCGCGGACGAGATCATCGTCATCGCGAACATCTGCACGCATGCGTTCGGTTAAGCCGTTGACAGCGTTGCGAATCCGTGACGGAATGGGGACTCCTTCACCTTCACTCTCCGGATCAACCGGACGAGGGGGGACATCACTGCCTGGCGGTTCGTTGTGGGTGTTATGATCCTTGTCGTCCATGACGGCACTCCTGCAAAGGATTGTTTCGAATGCCCGCTGCGTGACTATGTGTTGCGCAGCGAGGTACGCGTTCACTTCACAGTTCTATACGCATACTGCAGAAAACAGTTTCACCGTTGCTATAAAATTGTCGCTACAGCCTGCGCGGCTAGGGTATACTGTGATTTTCAAGGAGAATGGGGCATGGCGCGAAACATGCTGAGCGAAGAGTTTTCATTATCGAAGCGGCATCTTGGGGTTATCTTCATTGCTTTTGGCGCTGTTATCGTGGTGGGGGCCGGGTTGGCGCTGCTACGAACCGGCGTCACAGGCATGCTGGGCATAGGATTCATCGCTGGAATGCTGATCGGGTTGGTGGGGTTGACCCTGCTGCCCTTGGGTGATGCACCAGCATAAGGGGTAGACGGAATCGTGAACGCACTTGGCCATCTCACGTCGGTTCATCGCGTGCTGTCAAAGACGTTGTTTATTTTGGCGTTGCTGCTTCTACTGGGCCACCTGGTCGTTTACGTGAATTATGCCATAGGGTTGATGCGCTTTCCGTTTGACTACGATCAGGGCGAAGGCTTCGAGCTGGTAGACACGATCATGTTTAGCGAGGGCGAGTGGCCCTACCGCGATAACGAGGTTTATCCCTATTACGCCAGCAACTACCCGCCTTTGTTTCATGTCCTGCTCGTGCCCTTAGTCTGGTTGTTTGGCAAAGCATATTGGTATGGCCGCCTGGTTGGCTTCTTGGGCACGCTGGTGACGGCGACAGCCATTGGCATCATGGTGTACCGCGCAGAGCGGCACCGGGGCGTTGCAGTGCTGTCCGGGTTGGCGTTCCTGGCGTCGAACTACGTGTACCATATCGGGCCGCTGTTCCGGCAGCACATGACGATGGTGATGTTTGAAACGCTGGCGGTTGCCGTCGTCGCTTCCGCCGTCGGCTTCGACGCCAAACGGCGGAAAACCCGGATGCTGGTAGTAGGATTGCTGCTATTACTTGCTGCCGGATATACCAAGCAGCATGCTGTCGCTACGTGTGCGGCTGTATTCGTATTTCTGTTCATACGCAATCCGCGATTGGGCATTCGGTGGGGGGCGGCTTTTGCGGTTGTCGCGGGCGGCATATTCCTGTGGATTAACGCTGCGACCGGTGGGGCCTGGTGGACCAATATCATTGCCGCCAACGTTAACGATTACTACCCATCCCAGTTCGCCGGTTTGTTCTGGCAGTGGTTCCGGCTACACGGCGCATTGATCATCCCTGCTGCGGCGCTCGCAGTGTATGAATTGTATTTCGCCCGGCTGTCACTTTACAGCGTGTGGTGGGGCTTTGCGGTGGGAAGCACGGTTCTGTCCGGCAAATGGGGAGCCGGGGATAGTTATTTCGCCACGACCATTGCTGCAATGTGTGTGCTTTCCGGGATTGCGGCGACCAGAACGTTGCGCGGCAGTTGGTTTTTCCCTGAAAACGCCATTGCCCGTCGGTTTTCCTGGCTGCGGCAACGATATGATGACCATCGCACCGAAGCGAGTGCCTTGTTGCCGTTGTTTGTTGCGGTGCTGTACGTGTGGTATGGGTTCAGTGTGATCAAGCTGCCAACCGAAGGACGGCTGTTTGGGTGGTTGAGCGATGTCGCGGGGCTGGAATCAAGCTACGGCGAGCGCTATGCTTTTTACGATTCGGCAGGATGGACGCAAGGATATGCGGCGATTGGGCATGTGCCGACTCAAGAGGATATCGATCACGGCTGGGAGATTGTCGGGTTGGTGCGCAGTTCGGACCTGCCGGTCATGAGCGAGGAGGCAGCGTTTAGTTTGAAAGCGGGCAAGGATGTCGTCACGAATCCGACCCAACTCAAGAATCTGTTCGAAAACGATCTTTACGATCCAACCAATCTCGTGGCGGATATTCAGGCTCACCGCTTCGGCCTCATCATCTTTCGGGCGCAGTTCTATCCGCCACCGGTGCTCGCGGCTGTTTATGAGGCGTATTACCCGTCAGAAACAATCCCTATGAACGGATTTGACTATGAGATTTGGCGGCCCGGTCCTCCCCAGGAAGAACGGGAAGCCCTGCTTGGCATAGCTGGCGCGTTGGACGTTGGGGAAGAACGAAGCCTGATGGTGTCCATGGCCGTCGACGAGGCGGCCAGGTGGGTCGCACATGCGCTCACTCGTCTCGATGGGGAGCAGAGGGGGAATTTTAGTCCGCTGGACGATACTGTGTCATGTGCTGGTGGCACATTCTGGCAAGCGGGCCGCCGGTTAGAGGTTACGGTGTGCCCGGCAGGTACGCAAGCGACGGTACATGTCGCCTTAAGAGATGGTGAGCAGGGGGGCTGAGCCGTCGATGTCACGCCGTCTCCTGCTAGCCACCGGCCTGCTGGTTGCTGTCATTGGCTTGCTGGTTTTGCAGTGGCCGCAGCGTGGCTTCTGGTATGACGAAACGGTGAATGCCAGCTTTGCTTCGCGGAGTTGGACGGCGATTTGGGAGTGGTGTACGCAGGTGGATAACCAGACGCCGCTCCATTTTGCCGTACTCAAGTTGTGGGGGCGCGTGGGCGGAACCAGCGAATATGCGCTGCGCGTGGTATCGGTTTGGATGGCGCTGCTAAGCGTGGCTGCTGTCATTGCGCTTGGCAAGCGGCTGGCGGGGGCATCAGCCGGGTGGCTTGCCGGGGCTGCATACGCCCTGACCCAGAGCTTTTCCTATGCTGCCTTCGAAGTCCGGCCATATGCGCTCGCATTGGCTTTGTTTACCTCGTCTTCTGTGTTTTTATGGGAGCTATGGCAGCGCTATGCGGAGCGCAAGCGCCCGCTGGACAGAGTCTATGCCGGGCTGCTCACCGGCTATGTGGCGTTGGTTCTGGGGATGCTGTACGCGCACTATACGGCGATGTTGGGAGTGGCCGTGCACGGGGCAATTGTGTTGTGGCGGCTGCGATCCAACCCTGCACGGCGGGGGTTTGTCATTGTTGTGCATCTGGTAACCGGCATTGCGCTTGGGTACGCGCCCTGGATGATCGCGTTGGCCGGGCGCGATATCCGGGCCGCCACTGCATATACAGATCGGGTTTCTCCACTGCTCGCGTTGGAAACACACCTCCAATTTTTTGTGCATGGGCAACGGGTGGTGCCGAGTGATGCGCCGCCTTACATGATCGCTGTGGTTGTGACGCTCGCGGCCGCAACCTTGTTGGGGCTGGCCGTCCGGCGCGAAGAAGGCAAGACCCGGCGAGCGGTTGGTTTAGCTCTTGTGGCAACGTGGCTGCCGCTGGCGAGTCTCGTTTTGATGGTTTATGGCGTCCAGGCCAAATTATCGGGTCGCCATGCCTGGATGGTGTGGCCCGCGCTGGCATTACTTGTTGGCAGTGGCTTGTCTGCACTGGAACGAGAACGATTATTACGCTGGCCATTGTGGGCCGGGGCGTTGCTGGTCATGTGGTTGCCAGCCCGCGCTGATTTCCAGCCGATTTACAATAGCTACTTGCGGGAAGCGTTTGCTTACGTACGCAGCCATGCTGAACCGGCGGATGTCATGGTGCTCCGTGATGGGACGCTGTTCACGGCGGCGGAATATTATGACGCGGCGATTCCCTGGATCGGTTTGCCACCAGCGAAATTGACGGACGTGAATCGCTTCTTGTTCTTCAACGAGGCTATTGGCGCACTGGAAGATTTGATTGAAACGTATGATGCGCAGCGCGTATGGGTGTTGGCGTGGCAAGGCGAGATCATGGATCCGCAAAACATGGTCGAAGGGATTCTGGAGTATGTGGGCCAACGGGAACCCTTGCCGGGGGCTTACGGTTTTGGCGATGTCTCTCTTGGACTCTATCGTTTGCATAATACTCCGGGTGCTTTACGCTCCCGTGTGGCAACGTTGGCCCCACTGGTTCAGGCTCCACCTGATGGGCCGATCTACCTTGGCGGGTATGTGCTCAATCCGGAAGGCGTACCGCGCGGCGGGTTTGTCCGGGGGCATACCTGGTGGCTGCGTGGGCGAGCGGTCAGACCTGAAGTCCGCGTGAGCATGCGATTGTACGATATGGCGGGGGCGTTTTACATGCAGTTTGATCAACCGCCGGTGTCCCCGTCGTTTGGCCAGGAGAACTGGCTACCCGGTGAGCCTGTGCTAAGCCGATTTGCGTTGCTGGTTCCGCCGGATATGCCGGTAGGTGAGGCGGTTGTAAACATGATTCTGTATGACATGGCGGGTTCATTTGATCCCATTGAAGTTGAGATCGGTCATGTTGAGGTCGTTGAGCCGGGGTAACTATCGCCAGAAAGTGGACTCGATCGAAAACAGGCCCGGTCGTGTTGCCGGGCCTGTTTGCTCAGGTGATGCGTTCCAAGCTTACGAGCGCTTGACGATCACCCACCCAATCAGGGCGAAAAGCACACCCACAACGATTGCCGCGATGGGCAAGGTTGTGCCGTATAGCTGGATCGTGTTCTGGGCGTCCTCGGCATCTTTCTTGGCCTCTTCAACGGTTTGATCGGTGGCCTGGTATTCGAGATGGTACACCGTCACCGGCAGGAATTGCGCGACGACCTCAGGCTCGATGCCAAGTGTCTCGATCTGCTCTGCCAGTGATGCCATCAGGTCCTCAGCAAACCCTGCTTTACGAATTTCAATCTTGTGCGTGTCGATCAGAACGCCCGTATCCGGTTCGATCCAATACTCGGCCTCGTACTCGTACGTATAGGTGAGCGGCACAGGATCCGGCCAACCAGCCTGCTCGATGAGCACGGGCAACGCTCGCGCAATCATCGGGTTGATGTCCAGTCCACCTACCATCTGGCCAAGTTGCTCGTGAGTCAGCTCGGTTGGCAGGCCCATGGCGGCGACGGCTTGCGGGGCAATCGGGCGGGGTTCGCTCTTGGACGTGAAGTGATAGGTCTTCAATTTTGCACGCTCGTGTTCGACCTCTTCTTCAAACTTGAGCGTAACAGTATCGAGGTAATCATCGCTCCAGCCGACGTAATCTTTCTTCTCGCTGTCGATCGGCCAGCCCAAGACCAATCCGGCGCGGTCAATAAGGCCGTCTTTTCCCTTCCAGCTTTCAGGGTACTTGGTCGTAAACTCCATGGACTTGCGGTTGATCGCGTGCCGCTTGACGATCTCCAACAAAGTTGTTCCTTGGCTTTGAAGCGTTTGCTCTTCAAGCACCAAAGCGACTTCTCCGTCAGTGGCTTCGGTTTCGAAGTGGCGAACCAGTTCAACTTCTAAATCCGTCATAAACTCTAAGTTCTGGCGGTTAAGCAGCACTGGCATGGTTCCAGTATAGCGACGGGTCGTATCGACATCATCAGGGAATTGTTTCAGGTCAGGAACGACCACGAGCATAACTACCAGTCCTGCAATGACCAGGATCAGACCGACGATGAACAAAATCACTCCATTGATCTTACGAGCCATGATGGTTCCTCCTTGCCATTTTCTATTTAGAAAGGTGAGGTTTAGCCCCGGTTCAATAGTACCCTCATATCGGCGAATAGAAAAATTCGCTGTCTGCCGGATCGACGGCTGCCTGTGAGACTGCGTTTGAGACTTTTCCGATATTAAGTTTATGGTACAATCGTCGTGTTTTGTTTTGCAAACCTTTTCTGAAACGCACGAAACCCGCCTGGTGGGATGTTGGGCTAATGGCAGGCGGGGTAGATCAACAAAGGAAGTTAAGTGATTATGGCGGAACACCAAGGGTTTACACTCTGGTTTACCGGTCTGTCCGGTGCGGGGAAGACGACGGTGGCGGTGGCCCTCGAAAAAGAGCTACGTGCGCGTGGCGTGAAAGTCGAACGCCTGGACGGTGACACGGTACGCAAGAGTTTGACCCGCGATTTGGGCTTTTCCAAGGAAGATCGGGATAAGAACATCGAGCGGGTGACTTTCGTGGCCAAGCTGTTGTCCCGTAATGGGGTGGGGGTGCTGGCGTCGTTTATTTCGCCCTATCGCGCAACGCGCGCGATGGTTCGCGAAGAAACCACCAATTTCATTGAAGTGTTCGTTAACGCACCCCTGGAAGTCTGCGCCGATCGTGACGTAAAAGGGCTTTATGCCAAGGCATTCGCCGGCGAGATTCCCAATTTCACGGGCGTGAGCGATCCGTACGAAGAACCCAGCGATCCGGAAATCCTGCTCAATACACACGAAGAAACTGTGGATGAGAGCGTCGCCAAGTGCCTGGTCTACCTCGAAGAACACGGGTTCATCCCCGTTGCAGAGACGGTCTGATCTGCACGATGGGTTGGCGATTAAACTGAAGCCCTCCGGGGCTTCTTTTCTTTTGAGGGGGCGTGTTAGGGGCGTTTGCGGCGCAGGCCGGTAACCTTGTACATGATCTGGATGCCCATATATCCGGGGGCCTTGCGTGGCTCCAGAGGTTCCACGCTGACGAGGTCTTGAACTAGGCGATAGGTGTTGTGGCTGATGATGATCTCACCGGCCAGCGCGTTTTCTTGAAGGAACTTCGCCGCATTGAAGGGAATGCCAATCGCCGTAAATTCCTTTCGGCTTGGACTGCCAACATTGCCCAATACGGCCAGGCCGGTGTCGACACCGATGCCATAGAATAACCGTTGATCGGGTGGTAAGACCTCGTGCAAGGCCTTGACATCATAGGCCATCGATAACGCAGCCCGTACAGCACGCACCGCGTGATCTGGCTGGGGGTTCAGTTGGGTGTTAAACAGGCCGATGACCGCGTCGCCCATATACTTGTCAATGATGCCATCGTAAAGTTGGATTGCATCGCTGCTTACCGTCAGGTAGCGGCTGATGATGGTCATCAGTTGCTCTGGGTCGAGTTGTTCGCTAAAGCTGGTAAAGCCACGCACATCGGCAAAGATGACCGAAATTTTGCGCTCGTCGCCACTGAGCCCCAGTTTATCAATGCTTTCGATATTACGGACCAGCGAAGGGGGCAGGTAGGTTCGTACCACGTTGAGCGTTGCGTCGCGCTTCTTGATCTCGGTCAGATCGTCGAGAACGATTGCCATGCCATAGATGACGCCCCGTGCATCTCTTAGGGGAGTCATGGACAGGCTGAGGTTGACGGCCCCACGGCCCGGTAACACGGGTTCGATTTCGATGACTTGTTGCCGCTCGTGAATTTGGACTGTCTGGGTCATGTTTTCAAAATCGGTGAAAAGATCGGGGAGTACCGTTTGGGCCGGTTGCCCGACGGCTTGCGCATACGGAATTCCGAGGATTTGCTCAGCGGCATGGTTGTAGATCACGATGGTGTTGTGTCGATCGGTCGTAATCACGCCACTGCCAATGGACGCCAGCACGTTGTCCATCAGGTCTTTCATTTCGGTGATCTCCACCAATGCCCGCCGCACCCGGTTAAAGAGCCGGGCGTTTTCAATGGCGATGGCGGCCTGATTGGCGAAGGCGACCAGGAGCGATTGTTCTCGTTCCCCGAATAGCCCGGCAATCCGTCGGTTATCGGCGTAGAGAACGCCGATGACCTTGTTTTTATGAAAGAGCGGCACGCAGATGATCGAGCGTGGGCCATGCGTGATGATGCTCATCTGAGAATCGTAGCGCGGATCGGTTAAAGCGTTTGCCGTAATGACCGGCTCACCAGATGCAGCGGCTTCGAGCATGACGGTCCGGCTGACGGTGAATTTGCTTTCGTCAAGGTTCTGTTGCTTGTAGTCACGGGCAACTCGAAACTGCAGTTCTCCCGTGTCGGGTGCTCGCAGCACGATATAGCCGCGCTCTGCGCCGGTCAGGGCGATGGCGGTGTCTACGACCTCAGTCAGCACGGCATCTGGGTCAAGCGATGAATTCAGCAAACGGGCCGTTTTGCCCAGCGCCCGTAGTTGTGCCAGTTCTGTGCTTTCGTCAAAGAGCAGTTGGCTCAATTGGAGCAGGCTTGTATGGACAAAGCGGGTTTTTTCGAGAGCACCGGAGGGGAGTGAAATGTCGCGTTGGCGCAAAATGTCATGTTGCGTGCGCAACGCGTTTTCCAGATCAGCAAGATGTCGACCCAATTGTTCCAGTTTTTGGCTCGAAGAATTGTAAATGGGGGCCGTCTCGATCATGATTGAGTTACTCGCTATGAACCAAGTGGACCCTGTTACCGTTTGCGCTCAACCTGATAAATTCGTGTGGCCTGGCTTCGCCCCTTGACATAGATATGACCGCGTTCCATAGTCAGCAATTTGTTGGCCGGATCGTCAATGAAATGGTGGCATTGGTGGTATGTGACATCGCTGAGGATGATCTGGCCAGGCGCGGCGTTCTCTTGTAGCCGTTTCGCAAGGTTGACGGTGTCGCCGATAGCCGTAAACTCGCGGCGCGTTGCGCTTCCCACATTGCCTAGGGTAGCAATCCCGGTGTGAATACCGATCCGATAATGCGGGGTCGGCTCTTCGCCAAGTTGTTCTGCAAGGTGTAGAAAACCATCTGCCATCTTGAGAGCGGCCTGTACAGCCGCCCACGAGTGATCTGCCGCAGGGTTTAACTGGGTGTTGAACAGCCCCATGATTTCGTTGCCCATGTATTTGTCGATGACGCCGTTCTGGTTGTGGATGCTTTCGGACCCAACAGACAGATAGAGATTTAAGAGTTCCATGAGTTCTTGCGGGGGCAGATGAGCGGGAAACGCGTGGAACGGGCGCACCTCCACAAAAAGCGTGGTGATCGTGCGGCGTTCACCGCCCAGGCCCAGACCATCGAGACTCTGGATATTGTCAAGCATTGCCGGGGGAAGGTAGCGGCGAACAACGTCGAGGGTGGCATCGCGTTTCTTGATTTCGGTCAGGTCGTCAACGACAATGGCAGCGCCTTCAATCACGTCACGATCCCGCAGTGGCGACAGCTTGAGAGTCAGATTCGCCTCACCACGCTCCGGGAGGTTAGGCGCAATTTCTACAATTTCACGGCGGCTATGCTCCAAAATGCCGCCCAGTAATCCCTTGATGTATGAGTACAGCACTGGAAGCGCGGTGACTAAGGGATAGCCGAGTGCTTGCTCGGAAGGCACATTCAGGATGCGCCCGGCTGCGTCATTGTAAATTGTGATCGTCTCCGCGGTATCGGTCGTGATGACCCCGCTTGCGATTGACGCGAACACATTGTCCATGAGTTCCTTCATGGCAGTGATCTCGTCCAGGGCCGTCTGAACGCGGTCGAAGAGCCGGGCATTTTCAATGGCTATCGCCGCTTGGCTGGCAAACGCTACCAGTAGCGAGCGATGTTTGTCGCCGAACACGGCGTCGCGTACACGGTTGTCCACATACACGACACCGATGACCCGATCGCGATGTACCAATGGAACGCAAAGGATCGAGCGCAGCGCATGGATCATGACGCTTTCTTGCGCACTGTAATGCGGGTCAGCCAACGCATTCGTTGTCAACACGGGTTCACCCGTTTGCGCGACTTCACCGACGATGGTTTTGCTAACGATGAATTCGCCCTGGTCGAGCGTTTCGCGGTCGAGGTTGCGGGCAATACGGAATTCAAGCTGGTCTGTTTCTTCATCGCGCAGCACGATATAACCGCGTTCGGCCCCCGTCAGGGCGATAACGGTGTCCATCACTTCGTTGAGTACTTCGTTAATGTCCAGCGAAGAGTTGACGAGAGCCGTTGTTTGGGCCAGCGCGCGTAGTTGTTCTAGCTCGGTCGCGTCGTTTTGCAGGCTGTTTAGCACTTCAAGCATTTCGTCGCGGATGTGCTTCAACCCCGCCAGCGTCCCCGGCGGAAGACTCATCCCGTGTTGGCGCAGAATGTCTTGTTGCCGGCGCAACGCGTGGATGACATCCTGAACGACCTGGGTAAGTTGCCGAATCTGGGTAACCGCGGCTGGTTTGTCGGTGGGGCCGCCCATGGTACAGCTACTCCGCTGCTTTTTGTGAGGCGTGCTGGTGAGTTGGGGTTGATTATACTCTGATAGGAATGACTGGCAACACGAGCGGTTGTTCTACCGGTTCGGGATCAAACAGGGACGCCGTTCGTGGCGTCCCTGGGGTGAACTTTTGGGGTGAGAGGGCGTCATCAGTTGCGCCTGGAACGCCTTCTCCGCTTGCCTTTTGCCGCTTTCTTTTTGGCCAGGAGTTCTACGGCGATTTCCAGGGTTACGTCCTCTACCGTCATGTTTTTTGGCAGGGACGCATTGGTCTTGCCGTGTTTGACATATGGCCCATAGCGCCCATCGTAGAGCGCCACAAGCTCGCCGTCCTCAGGATGTGATCCCAACTCGCGCAACATTTCGTTCCGTTTGCGCCCCTTTTCCTGGGCCAGCAGTTCTAGGGCGCGTTCCAGCGAAATGGTGAGCACATCGTCATTCGCCATGAGCTTGCGGTACTCACCATTATGGCGCACGAATGGGCCGAAGCGTCCAATACCGGCCTCAATTGGTTCGCCGGTTTCTGGATGCGAACCCAGCGTGCGAGGCAAACTCAGCAGCGCCAGTGCCTGATCCAGCGTGATGTTGTCTGGCGACATGCCATTCGGAAGCGATGTGCGCTTGGGCTTTTCAGCGTTGCCGTTGTTCCCATTTTCGCCACGTTGGACATACGGACCATACGGCCCGTTGAGCACAAAAACCGGCTCTCCGGATTCAGGATCGTAGCCGAGGGGCGTTGGCCGTGATTGTTTTTCGGCCAACAAGCGTTTGATCTCGCTATCAACCAGGTCGCCAGGGGGCAGGGTATCGGGCAACGAAACGCGAACAGGCTCCCCATTGCGATCTTGCTCAAGGTACGCGCCGTAACGCCCGACGCGTACACGAACGCGAAGCTCATCAAGCTCAAGCGCATGGATGGTGCGTGGATCAATCTGCTGCTCTTTAAGCTGCACCATCTTCTCTAAACCCTGATCGCCCAGATAGAAGGCGTGCAGGTAAGGGATGCCCTCTTGTTTCCCTGCGGCGATGTCGTCCAGTACCTGTTCCATTTGTGCGGTAAAGGCGGTGTCAACCAGATGGGGGAAATGGCGCTCCATCAGGTTGTTGACCGCAAACGCGGTGAAGGTGGGGATGAGTTGCTTTCCCGCTTTGTGGACATAGCCACGTTCCTGGATGGTGCTGATGATGGTAGCGTATGTGCTGGGGCGACCGATCCCTTTACTTTCGAGGGCCTTAACCAGTGTCGCATCGGTGTAGCGAGCGGGGGGCTTGGTGTCGTGCTGGACAGTTTCAATGTCCCGGCATTCCACATGATCCCCTTGATTGAGTTTGGGAAGAATGATTTCCCGGTCATCCAGCGCGGCAGCGGGATCGTCAGCCCCTTCAACATATGCCCGGAAGAAACCGGGGAATAGCACGCGTTTACCCGATGCACGAAAAACGGCGTTGTCTGCCGCTATCTGTACGGTCGTGAGCAAAAGTTTGGCATCGGCCATCTGGGTGGCAATCGTTCGCTTCCAGATCAGGTCATACAGGGCGCGTTCCTGGCCCGTGAGTTTCAATTCGCTCGCTGTGGGCATGCGCTGGCCCGCAGGGCGAATGGCTTCATGTGCTTCTTGCGCACCTTTGGATTTGGTGCGATATGTGCGTGTTCTGGGGCTGAGAAATTCCTGCCCATACTGTTCGCTGACACGCTGGCGAATTGTTTTCAGGGCCTGTCCGGACAGATTGACGGAGTCCGTTCGCATGTAGGTAATGAACCCCTGCTCGTACAATCGCTGTGCGACGCGCATGGTTTGTTGGGCGGACAAACCGAGCTTGCGGTTTGCTTCCTGCTGCAATGTAGATGTCGTAAATGGCGGGGCAGGCGACCGCGTTTGCGTCCGCTCATTGATGTCGCTGACGATCCAGGGCACGTCCTTCAGCCGTGTGGCAAGTTCTTTGGCTTGTTCTTCATTCAGCAGAACAACGCGCTTGTTCTTTGGAATTTGCCCCGTTGTCTCGTCGAAGTCCTTGCCCGTTGCCAGGCGGATGCCATCCAGCATGACAAGCTGCGCTGTAAGTGTGCCACCCGAAGCTGCAAGGGAGGCTTTCAAATCCCAATACGAACCGGAGCGGAACCGGCGGCGCTCTTCTTCCCTCATCACAAGCAATCTGACGGCGGCAGATTGAACCCGTCCGGCAGAAAGTCCCGGCGCGATCTTCTTCCAGAGCAGGGGGGAAATAGTGTAACCGACCAGGCGGTCCAGGATACGACGAGTTTCTTGTGCCTGAACGAGCTTGTCGTCGATGCTTCGACAATTATCCAGGGCTTCCCGGATGGCCTCATCGGTAATTTCGTGGAAGACCATGCGTTTGACGGGGACTTTGGGCTTGAGCACTTCTGTCAGGTGCCAGGCGATGCTCTCACCTTCGCGATCCTCATCGGTGGCCAGGATTAGCTCATCCGCCTGTTTGAGCGCCGTTGAAAGAGCCTTGACGACCTTTTTCTTGTTCTTGGGCACAACATAAAGTGGGGTGAAGTTTTCCTTCACATTGACCCCAAGACGCGCCCAGTCCTTGCTCTTGACCTTCGCCGGTATTTCGCTGGCAGAAGCGGGCAGATCGCGGACATGCCCCATGCTTGCTTCCACGCGGTAATCATCCGGCAAGAAGCTGCTAATCGTGCGGGCCTTAGTTGGTGATTCGACGATGACGAGTTTGCTCACGGTTCACTCGCGAATTGCTATGTGTACGGAATGGACAAACAGACTGAAAACGAGAAAGTGCGTTTTGCGCTCGCAAAAGCCAGCGAAGGGTACCACCATGTGTTGGGGCTGGCAAGTGTGATTCCACGTTCGCTTGCGTCAACGGTGCGGCGTCCGCGCTGCTGGTGAACAATGCAGTGATTCGCAGGGATGTTCGTGTAGCAGCTCATTCTATCTATATCAGACCTGGGCAAAAAGAGCCAAGCGCAGGCATGCAGGCGGATCATGTGATGAGCTTGCACCATGCGACGCCCGGCATTGGTCTGTGGTTACTGCGCCGGCCTGGGTGGGGTTGGCGTTGCGGGAAATATGTGTTCGGCCTGGAGCTCGATCAGCCCATCGATTCCCTGCATGATCACATCGCCCGGTGTGAGGTGGAACGCAAGGTGGCTATCCGGCGGCACGGTGAGCAACAACTCGGTGCGGGCCATCGAACCGACGACCGGTTTTCGTCTGGCCACAATGTAGATACCATCAGCATCTTGTGTGGCCGTCAATTCGATGCCGAAGGCACGGACCAGATTGGCTTCAAGGACGACCTGGGAGGCGTCGTGGCGGCGCACCGCAACATCGCAATGACTGCCTCGCACATAGACCGTCGTAGGGCTAGCTACGTTGAAGACTTGAACTTGCTTGCGCGGGGCGTTCGTCGGGACCACATCCGCCGCAGTGCTCAAAGCCGAATCGACGACCGTTTTCCCCAAAAGTCGGAGAACCGCGCTGAGCAATCCCTGCCCGCCCACGCGGAATAACCAACCGGATGAACGTTTCAATAGGTTTGCCATGTCTGTTCTGCCAACCAGTTCGCTATAGCCTGAGTCACCGTCTCTGGCCGTTCGAGCGGAATCATATGCCCCGTGTCACCCAGCAACAGCAGTGTCGCGTTTGGGATACGTTCTGCGAGTGCAATGCTGAACTTGACTTTGACCATGCGATCGCTGTTGGACCCAATGATGAGCGCTGGCGCTGCGATCTCGTGCACTCGTTTTCGCGTGTCGAAACCCTGACACGCCACATAGTCGCCCTGGAGAATCTCGCGCGGCGTTTGTTGCATGCGTTCTTTGCTACGCTGCTTGACGCTTTCGGGAACGTCAGGATGCCATGCCCAGGCAGTGATCCAATCAAGTGTTTGGTCAGGCTCGCTCAGGATCCGTTGGGGCAATTGCGGGTCCACGGGCAGTTTGCTCCCTGTTGCGATCAAAACAAGTCCGGCGACGGAATCCGGGGCGATTAAGGCCAGTTGTTGGGCAATCGCCCCGCCCATGCTGTGCCCGACGATGATAGCGGGGGGAAGCGCCAGGGCGTGCAACACGGCCAGCACATCGCGGGCATAGGCTTCCGTCGTTGTGCGTCCTGGCGGCGGTGATTTCCCGTGACCAGGCAGATCGACGGTGATGATTCGCGCATCGGGGAAGCGTCGCAAGGATGGATGCCAATCCAGCCGTGATCCGCCCGCGCCATGAACCAAAACCAGGGGTGGATAAACCGGTTTTTGACACTTTTTGTCGGTAATGTAAATCTTGCCGTTGGTGGTGTTGACAAACGGCATGCTGGCTCCTCGTCCGCCTGAAGGCCTATCTATCCTGATGACGATACCAGTTTACCCTTGAATGTGGCGAATCGACCAGCACATTGCTTGACGGGGGGAAGGGGCGTGGCTATACTCGCTGGTTGAAGTGGAGACGGGCCTGGGAGGAAACCAATGGCTGAAGACCCCACGACTGATGCTGTGATCAGTCCTGAGTTGCTTGAAATCTTGCGCTGCCCGGAGGCGGTTCATTATACCGATAAAGGGGACGATCCCGGTCGCCTCGAACTCGTGCACGGCTGCTGGCTGGTTTGTGAGGATTCTGGGTACAAGTACCCCATTCGGGACGGCATACCGGTGATGTTGATCGAGGTCGGCAAGAAATATAAAGATGTTGCCGTCGAAGATTTGCCGGTTCCCCCGCCTGACGAAGACTGATAGCTGAGCGTCATGGTTTATTCCGCCCGACACTAGCCGGGCGTTTTTGTTGCTGGGCCTTGCTAGTGCCAGGACACAGCTTTTGCTATACTGCACACAACAGAGTGTTGCATTGTATCCCGCAAGATTTGATTGGGCTGGTGGTTTCCATGAATCGAAAACCTGCGATTGCTCATGGCGCTCCGATTCACGACAGGCAGAATCTGCCGGTACGTCTGCCAGAAAAGTTGGTCGGGCGTGATGCGGACCTCGACACGATTCACCCTGCGCTAAAGGCTGGCACCGCGGTTCTGTTACACGGGCTGCCGGGCGTTGGCAAAACGGCATTGGCGAGCGCCCTGGCTGCCGGCTACGTGGAGTTGCCGGGCGGTGTCCTGTGGTTCGATTTGCTCGATGAGACGTTCTTATCGTTGCTCAATCGTGTGGCGCGAGCGTACGGGGTTGCCGGTGTGGGTGGTGAGGACGATCTCGACTCGCACGTCGAACAAATAGCAGCCCTGTTGCAGCAGGAGCGCCCTTTAGTCGTCCTCGATGGGGCGGTTCGAGATGACGTTGTGCGCGATTTTGTGCGGAGATGCGCCCCGGGCGTACCGTTGCTGTTTACGCAAACGCGATTGGTGCCCGGAAGCTGGACGCCTCATGAAGTCGCTCCGCTGTCCGATGAAGATACACAGGCCCTCCTGGCCGATCTAGGAGCGGAAATTGCCAGCGACGATGACGCACATGCCCGGCAGTTGCTCCAAAGCCTGGCGGGGAATCCCCTTTCGATAACGATTGCGGCGTACCAACTGGCGCATGGCGCGACGCCTGAGGCGTTTCTGGCGCACATGCCAGCACTGCCGCCTGGCCCAACGAATCGCGTCATGGGGGTGCTGATGGCGGCGTATCGCTCCTTGCCAGCCGAACTGCAAGGCATGGTGGTGTTGGCCGGCACTGCGTTTGCTGGGGGCGCTAGCGAAGAATTGCTGGCGGATGTGACGGGCGCTTTGCCGGAGGTCATCCGCGAACGGATGCGCCAATTGGTCGAGCGGGGTCTGCTTTCTGAGCAAACGATCTACGGCCAGCCGTATTTTGTTGCCCATGATTTGATGCGGCGATTTGCCCACGCATTTTTGCGGGGCAAACGACGTCTGGACACGATGCGCGCGCGCCACCTGCACGGCATCTCTGTCTATGTCCGTCGTCATGTCGATGAACAAGGGAAAGATCACGTTGAGCGACTGGCAGCAGAGATGGACAACTTCCTGGCGGCAGGGCGTTATGCGGCAACACACGGAAAACTCGATTTCCTGAAAGACCTGGTTCAACTGTTAAGTGTGGAAGATGATGGCTTTGCCTATGTTGCCGGATTCAAGCCTGAGATCGAGTGGTTGCGTTACCTGATCGAGGTTCCTGCCGCAGCCGAAGCGGGTATTCTGGGCCGGGTTGAAAGCCCGCCGGAATCCGACGGTGACCTGCCCGGTGCGGGAGAGCCAGTAGCAGAACCGGTTGGTCGCGATCGTGAAATCGCTGAGGAGGAAGAACCCTCGGAAAGCCCGCCATCATTACCGGAACAGATGCCTGTTGCCGAAAATGGCGGCGATTCTGAGGCGGGCGTGGAAGCGACTGTCGCCAGCGACGAACCTGTCGAGCCTCAAGTGGATGAAGATGCTCCACCGGCAGAACCGGGGGACCGTGAAGAGGCGGGAGACCTCGCCGAAACGATCGATCTCCCGACTGATGCGGAAGCCCTTGAACGTCTGGCTCGTAAGGTCACAGAGCAGGCGGACCCGGAACAAGTTATTGCCCGGTATGCCGGAGCGCTCAAAGAGTTCAGAGCTGATGGCAAAGTCGAAGACGAACTGGCAGCCATTGAAGCGTTAGCTATGTTAAGCCTTGAGAGCGAAAAATATGATGATGTGCTGGCTTATGTCGATCAAGGGATGAAGCTGGCGCAGGAGACGGATAACCCCCGGCGCGAAGGCGAATTGTTGCTGGTTCTGGGCGATCTGCAGGCCGAGTTGGAGCGCTGGGAAGGCGCTGAGGCTGCTTATCGGGAAGCGGTAAACGCTTTTCGTCCGGTTGAGGCGTGGCTCGATATAGGCGTTGCCCTGGACAAACTCGGATCGGTCTATTGGGAGATGAAGCGCTTCCACGACGCGGTAGATGTGTGGGAGCAAACACTGCCAATATTCGAGCGTGCGGGTCGCCGCGACTTCCTGCAAGAAACGCTCCAGAAAATTGGTGACACCTGTGCTGATCTGATGCGGTGGGATCGCGCGCAGCAGGTCTACGAGCAACTGGTGACGTTCGCCCGGACTGATGGCGATAAGCAGGCCGAGTTCGAGTATCTGTCGCAACTGGGGGGACTGTTGGAAGCCAGGGGCGAACGTGAGCAGGCGCTGCTTCGTTACCGGCAGGCGCTTTATCTGGCATTTTCTCTGGAGGACCAGGAACAATTGGCGTATACGCTGCTGGCGTTGGCGCGCCTGCTCATCGATGATACGGTACACTTGCATCGCGCGTTGCAATTGCTTGAGGCAGCCGACCGGATCATGCCGGATGACACTGAAATCCAGCGTCTATTGGGACGCGCCAAGACACGCCAGGAACGGCTAATGAAGGCCGGTGTGACGCTGCAACTGGTCGATAGTAGCCTACAAGAATATGCGCGTGGGGCGTACGACGACCTTGACGACGGAGATTGACACCATTGCCAGGTGCTTAGTAGCGCGGGATTGACCGGTCTGCCTCCTGTGACCATTTGTCGATCCCGCCTTCCATGTTGATCAGGTTTGTGATCCCCTTGTCGCGCAGCCGCAAAATCAGGTTTATGCTGCGGATCCCCTTGTGACAGAATACGACAACGGGCCGATCCTGCGGAATCTCGTGCCAACGCTCGACGATCTGGCTTAGCGGGATGTGTTTGGCATTTTCCAGGCGACTCAGTAGCAGTTCAAACGGTTCTCGTATATCGAGCAGGGTGAGCGGTTCCCCAGCGTCGAGGCTGGCTTTGATCTCTTGCGGAGACAGGGATTGGATTCCGAGCCTTTCCTGTTGTGTTCTCCTAAATGCGCTGTCTGAATGGGATGGCGCACCGCAGAATTCTTCGTAGTCAATCAGTTCGGTAATGGTAGGCGATTCGCCGCAGACGGGGCAATCGGCGCGTTTAGGTATTTTGATAACATCCATGGACATTTCGAGCGCATCGTAGATGAGCAACCTGCCAATGAGCGGTTCTCCGATCCCTAAGATGAGCTTGATTGTCTCAGTAGCTTGCAGCGTTCCAATTGTGCCTGGCAGAATGCCCAAGACGCCCGCCTCTGCGCAACTGGGCACGAGGTGTACGGGGGGAGGGTCGGGCAGCAGGCACCGGTAGCAAGGCCCCCCCTCGGTGCTAAAAATGCTCACCTGGCCCTCGAAGCGGTAGATGCTGCCGTAAACGAGTGGTTTGCCAAGCATGACGGCTGCATCATTGAGCAGGTAACGGGTAGGAAAGTTGTCTGTGCCGTCGATGATTACGTCGTAGGGGCGCAGGATATCCAGGGCATTGTGGCTGGTCAACGGTTCCGCGTAGGTGTCCAGCGTGACAAGCGGGTTGAGGCCGCGCAATCGGGCGGCAGCAGACTCGACTTTGAGTTGGCCGACCGTAGCGTTACTGTGGACGATCTGGCGCTGCAAATTGGTGACATCAACGACGTCAAAGTCCACTAACCCGATGCGTCCAATGCCGGCGGCGGCCAGATACACTGCAATGGGACTGCCTAATCCTCCTGTGCCCACAATAAGAACGCTGGCCGCTTTCAATGCCTGTTGCCCTTCAAGCCCAACCTGTGGCAGGGCGAGATGGCGGCTGTAACGCACCAGTTCGTCTTTGGTTAGCGTTGTGGTGAAAGTCTTTGTCTGGTCGCTCACCTGTGGCCCTCGTTTCGTTAACCGCTCCGTGCAACGACACGTGTTGCGTTAGCCTACAAGCTTAACATAAACATGCTCCGGGTTACAGCATCCGGAGCATGGATCGGTTCCCGATTGGCGCTCGAAATTAGTTGAACATTCGACCCGCGCCGAAGATGCGTGCATTCAGTTGGAAGCCTGCTTCGGTAAGCCGGTCTGTGAAGGTGGGACGGAACCCCGTCGGGTTGAGCGTTCCCCCGCTACCATGACTGGGGCCAACCCCGTGATGATCCGGCGTTTGATAGACGAATATGTCTTGTAAGGTGACTTGCTCGCCTTCGAGCCCCTGAAGCTCAGTGACTTGAACGATCTTCCGGCTGCCATCCTTCAGACGACTTATCTGGACGATCAGGTCTATGGCGCTGACGATCTGCCGCCTGATGATATTCACCGGAATATCAAGCCCGGCCATCAGCGCCAGTGTTTCAAGGCGGGCAATGCAGTCGCGCGGGCTGTTTGCATGGATGGTTGTGAGCGATCCGTCGTGCCCTGTATTCATGGCCTGAAGCATGTCTAAGGCTTCACCGGATCGGCACTCACCCACCACGATGCGATCAGGGCGCATCCGCAGGCTGCCTTTCACCAGGTCGCGAATGACCAGTTGGCCGTCGTTGGTTCCTGGAACTGGGGAGCACGTTTCAAGCCGGACCACGTGACGTTGGTCCAGTTGGAGTTCTGCGGCATCCTCGATGGTCACGATTCGCTCGTCTTCGGGAATGAAGGACGACAGGATGTTCAGCAGCGTGGTTTTACCTGATCCCGTGCCGCCGGAAATGATGATGTTCAACCGTGCGACCACGCAGGCATGCAAGAATTCGGCCACTTCCTGCGTGAGTGATCCCCACTGGATGAGGTCGTTCACTGTAAGCCGCTTCTCAGGAAACTTGCGGATGGTGATGGTGGGGCCGTTGAGCGCGGCTGGCGGGATCACAATGTGCACGCGTGAGCCATCGGGCAAACGGGCATCGACCATTGGGTGATGTCTGTCGAGTTTGCGTTGCAAGGGTCTCACGATACGGTTCGCCGTCCAAATGATATGATCGTCGTCGTCGAATGCAATGTCCGTTTCTACGAGCTTGCCCTTGAACTCAACGAATACTTGGTCAGGGCCATTGACCATGATTTCCGAAGTCTCTCTATCGCGAACCAGTGGATCGATTGCACCAAAACCCAACAGGTCAACGATCAGACCCTGTTCAAGTTCTGCTAACTCTTGTGAAGTGATCGAGATTTGAGCGCGTTCCAGGATGACCCGTAGCCGGTCTTTGATGATCTGCTGTTGTTTCGGGTCGTCGCTTTGCGCCGTATCAAATTCGTCCGGGGTGGAAAGAAGTTTGGGGCGAAGTTGCTTTCGTAATGCGGCGACACGCTGGGATGAGCGCCGTTTTTGTTCAGGGGAGGGATCATCCGGCGCTATAGTGCTCGGGCTGGTATCTGGTAGTTCGAGGGCAGGGGCCAGTTGTTCTGGGGGCGGTGTAGTTCTGTTTAGCCGTGATAACCGTGAACCCATTAGGATTACCTCAATGTTCGATAAGCTAAACCCCGTCATTTCATTGACGAAATCTAAAGTGGAAGAATGTTATTAATTGTAAGTCAATTCATTGGTTCTGACAAACTAGAGAATGTGGGGAGGATGCCAACAAGGGGAAACCCCGCAAATTTGCAGCCCTGGGGAGCCGTTTAGAGATTATTTACAGGCGAACAAAGCGCGATTTTGATGGTTTTGGGAGTTTCGGTCTGGAAAAATACAAAAAACGACGTATCATAGGGAACAGTTAAGGCGGGGGAAGCAGGAGATTATGCCAAAAGCGATGTCAATCGTTATTGACATGATGGCGGGTCATGGTATAATGACCGTTCTTGTACCCCTTGATATTGTCTAGACAAACATTGACCTCGAAATTGGCCAG
>CAZSXY010000010.1:47558-49946 GCA_964611395.1 uncultured Anaerolineaceae bacterium
CGTTCTTGTACCCCTTGATATTGTCTAGACAAACATTGACCTCGAAATTGGCCAGAATAAGTGTTGAGGACACAACGCCTAATTCCCCGTCCCCACGGCAATTGCACCTGTCTGGTGGTAGCCATTGACGACAAGTGACCTCAAGGAGTGATGCATGCAGCGGCGGTTTGATGAGAAGAACTATGCACGCACGATTGACGTGCAGGATCTGCCCTCACTCATTGAAATTCAACTGGAGTCGTTCGAACGATTCTACCGGGAAGGCTTGAGCGAGCTATTCGACGAAATCAGTCCCATCGAGAGCTTTAATGGCAACTTGCGCCTGTATTTTCCGGGCAATAGTGCCGAAGCGGCAGAGTTCGGGCTGGACTATTGGTTTGAAGAACCCAAGTATCCTGAGGAAGTCTGCCTGGAGCGCGATATTACCTTTGCCGCCCCACTATATGTGAGGGTGGCGTTGGTCAATCGGGCGGCTGGTGATGAAGTTGTCACTTCGGACATATTCATGGGAGATTTCCCCATGATGACCGAGAAGGGCACTTTCATCATCAATGGCACCGAACGCGTTGTGGTGAGCCAGTTAATTCGCTCGCCTGGCGTGTATTTCGATGCAGCCGAAGATCGCACCACCGGGCGGCGGTTGGCCTCAGCCAAGCTCATCCCCGATCGCGGGGCGTGGATGGAGTTCGAGACTCGCAAGAGCGATTATCTCGCGATCAAATTCAATCGCAAGCGTACAATTCCGGTGACCATTCTGTTGCGCGCTTTGGCCGCAGTGAAGGATGGGTTCGACGAAAACTCGCCGATCCAGGAAGGCACCGATGAGGAACTCCTGGAAATCTACAAAGAAGTTGACAATAACCCCGATCACCGGTACATCGAAGGCACGATTCGGATGGAACCGCAATGGGACTTGCGCGACGGGCAGACGATTGCAGAAGCCGCGCTGCTGGAGTTCTATAAGCGGATGCGTCCGGGCGACCCGCCGACTCTGGACAACGCACGCGAATATCTTGAAAGCCAGTTGTTCGACCAGCGCCGGTATGATCTGGAGCGGGTGGGGCGTTACAAGCTGAACCAGCGGCTCCATATCAATGCTCCGGTGATGCCGCCACTGCGTACGATCACCAAGTATGACATGGTCAAGCTGATCGAGCGCATGATCTTGATCAATAATGGCCTGGAAAACCCTGATGACATCGATCATCTGGGCAACCGGCGCGTCAAGACCGTTGGTGAATTGATTCAAAACCAACTGCGTGTTGGTCTGCGGCGCATGGAGCGGGTTGTGCGCGAGCGCATGTCGATTCGCGAATCTGACAACCTGTCGCCGATGACGCTGATCAATATTCGTCCGGTTGTGGCGGCGGTGCGGGAGTTCTTTGGCTCAAGCCAGCTTTCACAATTCATGGAACAGACGAATCCGCTGGCCGAACTGACGCACAAGCGCACCCTGTCCGCGTTGGGGCCGGGTGGTTTGCGGCGCGAGCGTGCCGGGTTTGATGTTCGCGATGTGCATCACAGCCACTATGGCCGTATTTGCCCGATTGAAACTCCTGAAGGACCGAATATCGGTCTCATCGGTCGTCTGGCCAGCTATGGCCGTGTCAATGAATACGGTTTCATCGAGACACCTTACCGCCGCGTCTACCGCGAGTTGCCGGTTGACGATGAGCGAATCATTGGCCGGATTCTCAACGAGGATATTGAGACAGAGGAATCGGGTGTCGTACTGACTGCGGGAACGCCGATTGATGAGACGGTGAGGCAGCAGTTGGTTGACCTCGGCGTTGAAATCGTGCCGATCGTGCCCTATGTTAGCGCCGACATCGAATATCTGTCGGCTGATGAGGAAGACCGGTACACTATTGCCCAGGCCAACGCTCCCCTGGATGATAATCATCACTTCATCAACGAGCGCGTGTCGGCGCGTTATTACCAGCGCTTCCTGGTTGCGTCGCGTGACCGCATCGACTACATGGATGTTGCCCCGCGGCAGATCGTGGGCATTTCAGCGGCCCTGATTCCGTTCCTGGAGCATGACGACGCCAACCGCGCCCTGATGGGGTCGAACATGCAGCGCCAGGCTGTTCCCTTGCTCAGGCCGGATATTCCGATTGTGAGCACCGGGGTGGAACGACAGGCCGCGTATGACTCCGGGCAGGTGTTGGTCGCCGATAGTAGTGGCGAAGTGCTCTCTGTTACAGGTGAGCAAATCGTTTTGCGCACCGATGATGGGCTGCGTACCTATCGCCTGCGCAAGTACAACCGCTCGAACCAATCCACATGCATTGATCAGCGTCCGGTTGTACGCAAGGGGCAGTTGGTCAAAAAAGGCGACGTGATTGCCGATAGCTCGTCCACTGTTTATGGGCGACTTGCGCTCGG
>CAZSXY010000010.1:50046-53960 GCA_964611395.1 uncultured Anaerolineaceae bacterium
GGAGATTGAGGCTGAGCTTGGACGCGCCTGGATGATCGACCTGGCATGGCACGAAATTACCGAACGCGCCTGGGCCTGGCTCGCTGAAGAAGAGTATGATACCGAGTACCTCGAGGATGATGACGAGGTTCGCCGGTTGTACGTTGACCACTGGCTTGGCGGCCTGGAACGTTACGACGTCGATCGTCTCGCACTCGAATATGTTTATGCTCGTCGTGCGGTGTTGCAGGAGTGGCTGCGGGAGAAGGGGTATAACCCCGACGATATTCTGGCTTTTGGGGAGGATCTGCCCCTTGAAGAGCGCGAACGCCGTGATGCCAATGCGCGCCACGCCACCTTGACCCTATGGATGGAACACATCAGCGGGGAACAAGTGCCCGAAGGGTTGACCGAGGATGAATTGCGAGAACTCGCACGTCGTGTGTCGATCAAGTACCACGAGCCTGTGCCGATCCTCGGCAAGCAACGACTGTATGATGGCAAGACGGGTGAGCCTTTTGACCAACCGGTAACCGTTGGCATCATTCACATGCTCAAACTGGCGCACCTTGTTGAAGATAAGGTGCACGCGCGCTCGACGGGCCCGTACAGCCTGGTGACCCAACAGCCACTTGGCGGTAAGGCACAATTCGGTGGTCAGCGCTTCGGTGAGATGGAGGTCTGGGCGCTGGAGGCTTATGGCGCGGCGCATATCTTGCAGGAAATGCTCACTGTGAAGTCCGACGATGTGCAGGGGCGTGTGAAGACCTACGAAGCCATCGTCAAGGGCGAACCCATCGAGGGGCCTGGGGTTCCGGCCAGTTTCCGGGTGTTGGTGAAAGAACTGCAGAGTCTTGGCCTTGCGGTGGAGGCTATCACGGACACCGGTCAAGTTATCAGGTTCGGCAAGGACGAAGAAAAATCCCGCCAGCCTAAAATGCCGATGGGTCTGCTAGGATTGGCGAGTAATCGCTAACCCTGTCTGGCAATAGCATGAATCAAGGCGAATGAGAACTGGATCATTCGCCTTGTTCTTTATGTGTTATTTTGCGGCCTGGTGGGAAACGATTTACACTTGTGCCCCATTAGCTCAAAATACAATACAGTTTGTGAGAGAAATTTTCATGACCCAACCGATTGAAACTATCTGCCCTCATTGTGGAAAAAAGCTGCCTAACCCCGAAAAACTTGGCATCCATCTTTCCCGCGATTGCCCCGTGTTTTCGAACGCGATTCGTGACGACGTAGCTGTTGAGCGTTCACAAGGAAGTTCAACCCCAATCCTTCCCCGTTAGAATCGTTGCTCCTCGATTCGTGGCGGAGCAGACGGCGTCTTGAGCGCCGTTTTTGTTTTTAGGGCACAATTGACTGCACAGATAGCGCTCGGATGGGCATTGCGTCTGATTGCCGTACAGCAGACGCGTTGAAAGGGTACTGTAACGGTTGTACAATCGGGCTAATAATTACTATAGATGGCGAGCAACTGCCTCGTGAAGGTCTTACGTCTTCTGGATGAAAGGTCATCGAGATGCTGAATCAACGTTCCATGCTGGCCCGGCTCATGCTGGCGCTGGTGGTAGTGGCGTTTGTGGGGACGGCGTGTAGTTTGAGCGGTGGGGGTGAGAAAGAAAAACCTGGCGCTCAACCCACCGTTCCCCCAACCATAACCCCGCCGGCCACCCGGACACCAATCCCGACGTTTACGCCGTTTCCAACGTTGACACCTGGACAGGGTTTTTTGCCTGTTCCGACGGCGACGCGGATTGCCCTGGCCCCGACGTTTACGCCGTTTCCGACGTTGTTTCCAACAGCAATACCCCAGGCGACGGCTTTTCCGTATGACGTGCGCGTTTCCTATCCTGTGGATGGAAGCCAGGTTGCTGGTTACATCACCGTAGTTGGTAGCGCAAGCCATCCGCGTTTCCTGCAGTACGCGCTGGAGTGGGGACCTGATCCTAATCCTGGAAACCTGTGGTATCCCCTGATGAATCCTCGCAACCAGCCGGTCATCGGTGGGGGATTGGGCGCATGGAACACGACCACCGTCAATGATGGTGTTTACCAGATACGTTTGCATGTGTGGCTGAATGACGGGACGGAGACCTTCGACATCGTCACGGGAGTTCGTATTTCGAACCAGCAACCCACCGCAGTCCCGACGTTGACCCCGACACCCAAACCCAATCAACCGCCGACCATCGCTCCGATTGCCAGTCAGGAAGTGGATGCCGGGGCGTCTCTGGATATCAACGTGACGACGGCTGATCCGGATGGCGATGTGGTCAATTTGTTTGTGTCATCCAGTAACACATCAATTGCCGGTGTTCAAGTGAGCGGCGCTGCACAGATTCGGGTCACAGGTGTGACATCCGGTGCTGCGACAATCACCGTGACGGCCAATGACAACCAGGGTGGCTTGACCAGCACCGCGTTCATTGTGACTGTGAAAGGACAGAACCAGGCTCCCGTTATCAGCCCCATTCTGGCCCAACAGGTTGAAGTGGGGCAGGCCATTGATGTGGCTGTATCCGCGTCCGATCCTGATGGTGACACGCTTAGCCTGGAAGCCGAATCGGACGATGTGGGCATTGTGATGGCAACCGTTCTTGACCCTGCCACCGTCAGGTTGACGGGCATCGGTATAGGAACCGCGAATGTGACGGTTACGGCCAGCGATAACAAGGGCGGCGTGATCAAAACGACGTTCCAGGTTACGGTGGGACAGCCCAATCGCGCGCCGTTGGTGGGAGCAATAGCCGCCCAAACGCTCGCGGTTGGAGACACGCTCGACGTTCCGTACGTTGCCAGCGATCCGGACGGCGATCCGCTGACTCCGGCGGCGAGTTCGGACACGCCAACGGTGGTGACGGCGTCAGTCACGACTCCTGGAATCATCCGGCTGACGGCGGTTGGGCCGGGTCCTGCGACGATCACGTTGTCAGTGGCTGACGGGGTAAATCCACCCACAATCGTAACTTTTCCCGTTACCGTAGTTGCAGGAAACGCGGCGCCGACTATCGGCCAGCTCCTGCCGCAAACTATGAGCGTCGGTGAGGCGCTTGATGTGCCCTATGCCGTTATCGACCCGGAAAATGATCCGCTCAGCGAGTCGGTTGCATCGGATAATCCCGGCGTTGTCGCAGCGACGCTTGGGCAACAGGGCTTTATCACTCTGAACGCCGTCGGTGCGGGGACGGCGACGGTTACCCTGAGCGTCAGCGATGGGCACAACCCGCCTGTGAGTACGGCGTTCACTGTATCGGTGGCAAGTGCGAATCTGCCGCCAGCCATTGAGACGATCTTCCCGCAGACTCTGGGAACGGGTGACACGTTGGATGTGCCATATTCAGCGGTGGACCCCGACGGCGATCCACTAAGTGAGATGGTGGCGACAGACGATCCCAATGTAGTCTTGGCCAGCATCAACGTTTCGGGCACGATAACGCTGAGCGGCATCAACGCCGGTACAACTACTGTGACCCTGACGGTCGATGATGGTAACAATCCGCCTGTGAGCATGCCGTTCACGGTTACAGTTGCGGCTAACGCGCCGCCGGTGATCGACCCGATTGCACCGCAGGTGTTGAACGTGGGTGATGCGCTGGATGTGCCTTACGTGGCGACCGATCCGGAAGGCGCGCCGCTGACGGCGACGGCGATCTCAGACAATGGCGGCGTCGTGGTGGCGAATGTGAATGTCGCGGGCCTGGTGTCGCTGAACGCGGTTGGTGCCGGGACGGCTACGGTGACGCTATCGGTGAGCGATGGGGTGAACCCGCCGGTTGAGACGGCATTTGCCGTGACGGTCAACGCGCCGAACATGCCGCCGGTGGTCGACCCGATTGCGCCGCAAGTGTTGAACGTGGGCGATGCGCTGGACGTGCCTTACGTGGCGACCGATCCGGAAGGCGCGCCGCTGACGGCGACGGCGATCT
>CAZSXY010000010.1:54060-60119 GCA_964611395.1 uncultured Anaerolineaceae bacterium
GCCGAGCAAACGGTTGATGTTGGTGTAACTATCAGCGTTCCGGTCTTAGCGAGCGATCCGGATGGCGATCCGGTAACTCTCGCGGCTGTTTCGGACAACCCCGGGGTTGCTACGGCTGTAGCCAATAGTCTGACCGAGATCACCATTACAGGCATGACGGCAGGAACCGCGACGGTGACGGTAGATGTCAATGATGGGCGCGGTGGCCTGGCCTCGACGAGCTTCGTCGTGACGGTTATGGGTACGAACAACCAGCCGGTTATTCAGCCCATTCCTGATCAGGTGTTGTCGGTCGGCGAGCAGATTTCTGTGCTGGTGTCGATTTCTGATCCCGACGGTGATCCGCTGGTTGTTTCGGCCATTGCTCAAGATCCAGGCGTGGTCTTTGCAGAGGTGGTGGGTATTGACACCATCAACTTACAGGGGTTGGCTGAGGGCGTGACAGTGGTAGAGGTGTTCGCTGATGATGCTCAGGGTGGCCTCGCTTCTGTGGCATTCAACGTAACGGTGTCCAGCCCGCAACCGACCTTCGATCTCATGGCGTATCCGGTCATTCCGGAGATAACACCGGGCATGGCGGCGGCGCTGAACCAGCTTTACCAGAGCGGTGGGAGCAATTTTGGCGTGCAGGCAGGCGTGTTTGCCAAAGTGGGCGATGAGACGATGGATAGCGGCAATTTCCTGTCTCCGTTTGCAGTTGGCCCCTACGATCTCGGCAACTACGGTGCTCTGCAGGCCACGATTGATTTCTTCGGTGCGACGCCAGTCCGTCCCGCGATTGACCCGACGATCACCAGCTTCAATGTGGATAGTGTCGCGGCAGGTGATGCTTATGGGATCGATACGTTGTCGGGGCCAGCACCGGGTGGTGCGCCGTGTGACGCTGTGGGCGGGGGCACATTGCTTTCGTGCGAGTACCAGGTGTCCAGGCCAAGTATCGCCCTGATCAGCTTCAGTGCGCCCAATGTCGTGTACATGCCTCCAGAGCAGTTCCGGAGTGAGCTACAGGCGCTTGTTGCGAACAGTATGAGTAACTATGGGGTGATCCCCGTGCTGGCGACCGTTCCCGCTGGCAATGGCATCACAACGGAGCAACTGGCGGATTACAACCGGGCTATCGTTGAAGTGGCGACGCAATCGGAGGTACCGCTGTGGAACCTGTGGCGTGCGATGCAGGAGCGCGGAATTGTCGATCCAAACGGTGTTTCACCGGATGGCGCAGGGAATCTGACTGAGCCGTCACTCGCATATGGGTACAATGTCCGCAACCTGACGGCCTTGCAAGTTCTTGAGGCTGTCAGGGCAGGCGTGGGAATCAACTAACCTGTAGGTTCATAGTAGTCGAGCATACCTTCCCCCGGCGTGTTACCGGGGGAAGGTTGTGAATGCCAGTTTGTGGGCATTAGCGGTCGAGAGATGAAAGCGTGATGTGGGGCAGGGTTTCATCCATGTTTGGATTCACCTGATCGCGGAGCCTGAGCGGTTGGGTAACATCGGTGGATTGAGCATCGTCTATCCAATGTGGTATCAAGCGCCAATAGAGCGGGCCTTGCGTGTGTGGTTCGGGCTTGAACGGCAGCGATTGCGCCTGGAGGCAGGATAAATCTGTTCTGCGGCCACTCGCTGACCGCCGATAGTAGTACAGCCTGAAGACGTGGATGCCATCGGTGACGGTAAAAGCGGGTTCCTGCCCATGATTGCGCACGTACGCGCCTGCGCTTTGTATCAGTGCGACGTCGAGGTATGCAGCGTCGAGCGCCAGTGTCTCCGTTGGGAAAATGTAGCACGTAGCGCGCTCAGCACGGGTGAGTTCAATCCGTGACCGGTACACTGGCAGAACGCGCCCGCGCGATACCAGGGGCAGATGGCGGCTAGGAAACGATCCGGGAATCAGCGCAACGTCGGTGGCTTCGGTTTTGCGCCACTCGCGTGCCTTGTGGAAGCCTCCGGCGCCCGTCTCGATGACCTGGTAAATGCGACCGTTCGCCCAAAATAGCGTGCCTTGCGGAAGCCTGGCGGTGTCAACTTCGGGAAGACCGTCCAGGTATGCAGCGACTGTTAGATCAACCACGTTTCCCACCCTTTATTTGATCAAAGTGCCGCGTGACGTATACCATATGGTACAACGTTTTTGAAGGCTATTCGTTACGCACGGGTGTGCGGCTATTTTTGACTTTGAGTACGATTTTCGTCTAAGGGAATGCGAATGCGCAAAACTTTGTTGTTGGGAATTTTACTTCTTTTCCTGGGCGTGGTAGCTGGTTGCCAGGATTCTGGGCAGGCGGGTGACGGTGATTTGACGATTACGGTGGATGTGGACGGCGAGCGGTTGGTTTATCGCTACGATCGACGCATCTCTGTGGGTCAATTCCTGACCGAGATCGGGGTTACATTAGGCGAGTACGACGAGGTCAACCCGTTAATGCAGACTCAGCTCCGGGATGGCATGACGATCACGGTGACGCGCGTTGTTCAACGCCAGGAATGCGAAGATATGGAAGTGCCGTATGATACCGAGCGGCAATTCACGCAAAGTTTGCCACCGAACGAAGAGCGCATTGCCCAAACAGGGGAAAATGGCGTTGTCCAGGTCTGTTACCGGATTATCGAAAAGGATGGTGTCGAGGCCAGCCGGGTCAAGATCAGCCAGATTCAGATCAAAGAACCCCGGAAGGAAATTATTTACGTGGGGAGTGAACCACCAGAAACATTGGTTCCAATTGACGGCGTGTTGACGTTCATTTCTGGTGGGCAAGCCTGGATTATCGAGGGTAACACGGCCAACCTGAACCCGCTAACCGAGGACGGATTTCTTGATGGTCGCGTGTTTGACCTATCGCCTGACGGGAGGCGCTTGCTTTACACGCGCCGGACGCCTGACGAAACGGATCCTGAATTCTCCAATGAATTGTGGGTTATTCTGGACACGACTGCCTTGTTCCCCCGCGCGGTGCAGTTGGTCCCAGAAGATGTTCGTTACGCGCAATGGGTGCCTGGTGAGGACGCGCATTCAGTCAGTTATTCGACTGCCAATCCAATCGACGAAGGTGTCGGGTGGCGTGCATACAACGATCTGTATGTGATGCAACTTGATCCGGCGACGGGTGAAACGCTGGCCGATGGGTTTGAGGAGGTTATCTCAGCCAACGCGCTGGGGATTTACGCCTATTGGGGACGGCGTTTCTTGTGGTCTCCGGATGGTTCGCAACTGGCATGGTCTAATGCTGACAGCGTGGGACTGGTGGATCTTCAAACGGGCGATTTTGTGCCGCTCCTGTCGTTCTCAGAATATGCGCCGTTGCTCGAACGGTTTCAAGGTGCGACTGTCTGGACACCCACGTTGTCCTGGTCGGATGACGGCCACTTGTTGACGACCGTTCACGGCCCCCCGTACGCAGATGAAGCGCCAGAGGACAGCATCATTTTCGATGTGGCGGTTATCGATGTTAACAGCGGGTTTCATATAAATCCGTTCTTGCCCCGCGCCGGAATCTGGGCGAGTCCGACCTATTCCCCAGCATATGAGGGGCCTGATGGCGCGCCGGAATACGCCATTGCATACTATCAGGCTCGCGACCCGCTCAATAGCCCAGGGACACAATATGACCTGGTGGTAGCCGATCGGGATGGGAGCAATGCACGTATTGTCTTTCCCGGCCCGGACCGTCCCGGTCTGCGTCCCGACCCTGAAGACGGGATCGCCTGGAGTCCGACCGCCCGCCAGATTGCCCTAATCCATCAAGGCAATCTGTGGGTTGTTGATGTGAAGACCGGCCAGGCCTATCAAATTACGAGTGACGGACAGGCTTCACGCCCGCGGTGGTCTCGATTGCCATGAAGCGTAACTGGCTAATCTTCTGGGGCAGTTTGGTCGTTGTTGCCGGTTGTCTTGTCGGTGGCTGGGCGACACGACGCGCACAGGCTGATGCGGTGCGTGGGTGGGAAAACGCGGTCGCGACGTCCGAAGTGCCGTACCGGATTCCGCTGGCAGGTGTCAACGTTGATCTTACGCAGTATACGCCGGAGCAGTTGGCTTTCGAACTCGACCGTATCGCTGCGGCTGGTTTTACGTGGGTGCGCCAGCCGTTCTTGTGGTTCCAGATTGAACCTGAGCCGGGCCGGTACGTTTGGGATTCCTATGATGGCATTGTGGCCGAGGTTCAGGCCCGCGAGTCACTCCAGCTTGTTGTTGTGCTGGACGGCACGCCCCCCTGGGCGCGACATGAACTGGCCCCTGAACACCCCTTTGCCCCACCGGCAAGTGTGGTTGAATACGCGCGGTTTGCCGCCGCCGTAGCATCGCGCTACGGTGATTCCGTCGGCTATTACCAGGTCTGGGATGAACCTAACATCAAAGCGCATTGGGGCAACATGGACCCGCGTCCCGCGCACTATGCTGCGATGCTCCGCGAAGCATACAAAGCCATTCATGACGCTGACCCCACCGCCCATGTGATTGCTGCGGCGCTTGCGCCCACAGTTGAAAAAGGGCCGGATAACCTCAGCGATTTGCTCTTCCTGAGCGCGTTATACGACTTGGGCGTCCAAGACTATTTCGACTCCGCTGCTGGAAAGCCATACGGGTTTGACACAGGCCCTGACGACCGGCGTGTGGCCGAGCGAATCCTCAACTTCTCGCGTCTGATTTTGCTGCGGGAGGAGATGATCCGGCGCGGAGATGCGCGAAAGCCATTGTGGGGGAGCAACTTTGGTTGGAACTCGTTGCCTGCAGACTGGGTGGGGCCGCCTTCGATATGGGGCAGTGTTTCTTCTATAGAGCAGGAAACGTTCACGCGCGACGCTTTTCGCCGGGCATGGCGCGAGTGGCCCTGGGTGGGGGGGCTGATTCTCCAACACTGGCAGCCGAATGCGCCTGCTGATGATCCGATCCAGGGGTTTGCGATTGCGCCAGTTATTGCTAACTGGGTGGACAACAACTTTCGTGTGCCTGGGGCGGCAATGGGGCCGGGGCGTTACCCGGCGCAAAATCCCTTCACGACCTACTCAGAAAACTGGCGTTTTAGCGAGTTGGGAGCGGATGCCCGGAGGCCAGCGCGGGGGGAAGCCGTCGAGTCGATCGCGAATCGCATCACGGTTCAATTTGAGGGTACGGACTTTGGTATCGTGTTGCGCCGTGATGATTACCTCGCCTACCTGATCATTACGGTTGATGGCAAGCCAGCCAATGCCTTGCCGCGCAATCGCCAAGGTGAAGCATTTATTGTGCTGACCTCTCCCAGCCGAGCGCCGGAACTTGACGTGATCGCGGTGGCTAGCGGACTGCCGGAAGGCACGCACGTCGTCGAGATCGTGCACCAGCCCGCCCAGGGTGACGATCGCTGGCCAATCGCCGGTTTTGTGGTGGCGGTTGCCCCCAATACCTGGCGGTACGACCGTGCGTTGTGGGTGTATTACATCATCGGGGGGCTGGCGCTATTGGGTGTGGTTGTGTCCGCTCGCCGTCTGCCCTGGTCTGAGGTGACGGTTCCGTCGCCCGCCACGTTCCGGCAATTTCTGGAGTGGCTGATCGGGCTGTTGGTGTCCTTCATCGTCTTGTTGGGTTTGCTGGTCACGTGGGGTGACGCCATTCCGTCTTTGTTGCGGCGCGATCAACCGGCCCTGGCGCTCACCATCATGACGGCGGGGATTGTCTCACTTTCTCCGGTTTTTGTTGTCACATTGGCCGCGCTCGGCGTTTTGTTTGTGCTGATTTACAATCGGCCTCTGCTGGGCATTATGCTTGTTATTTTTTGGTCGGCATTTTTTCTGTCAACGCTCGACTTGCTATTTAGCGCCTTCACCACCGTTGAGGTGTATTTAGCGCTAACCATAGCGGCCATCCTGGCGCGTGCATTGGTCGCTGCAGCTCGTCGCCGCAAAGAGAACCGGCCCCTTGTGTATCGAACGCGTTTGTACCCGATCGATTGGTTGGTGCTGGCGTTTGTAGGGCTGGGGTTGGCTTCGTTGCTGTGGTCAGATTTCCGCTCACCGGCGGCCAGGCAGCTTCGCGTGGTGGTGCTTGAGCCTGCCGCGTTCTATTTTCTCCTGCGATTCATGCA
>CAZSXY010000010.1:60219-62134 GCA_964611395.1 uncultured Anaerolineaceae bacterium
CGGGGAGCGATCCTGATGGGCCTTCCGGCGGCTTTGGTGGTATCGCTGGTCTTTTGGCGCGGGCGGCGAGCATCAGGATTGATCCTGTTGGCTGTTGTGTCGCTTGTGATAATCTTGCTCCCGCTGTCCTTTGTGCTGCCTCGGCTGGGTGACGTGATGGGAGACACGGCGGAGTTCCGCAAGCATTTGTGGTTCAGTTCCGTCGAACTTGTTCGTGAGCGCCCTCTGACCGGTGTCGGGTTGGATCAATTCTTGTACTGGTATCGGAGCCGTTACCTGCTGCCGGAAGCCTGGGAAGAACCAAACCTGTCCCTTCCTCACAACATCATCCTGAATCACTGGGTGAGTCTTGGCATTCTCGGTGTGCTGGTGGGTGTGGCGTTGCAGGGGTGGTTCTGGCGCAGACTATCGCGGCTCCGGCATTGGGCCGCGCAAGATTCGCCGGGGGCGTTGATGTTGATCATTGGGCTGGCCGGGAGCATGGCTGACTTCCTGGCGCATGGGTTGGTCGATGTGGGCTATTTTGCGATCAACCTGGCTTTCGTGTTCTTCCTATCCGTTGCGCTCTTGCAACATCTGGACATGAAGGCTGCCGCCGCTCACCAACCGGATCGGTCGGGGTGACATCATTTGGAGCTAGACACAGGGGAATGAGCGATGAAAGTCACGATTAACGACATCACGGTAGAATTGGTCCAGGGCGATATCACGGAACTGGACACCGACGCCATTGTCAATGCTGCCAATTCACAGTTGATTCTTGGGGCTGGGGTTGCCGGTGCCATCCGGCGCAAAGGAGGGCCGTCGATCCAGGAAGAATGCCTCAAGATTGGTTACTGTGAAGTGGGCGATGCTGTCATCACCGGCGCGGGCGATCTCAAGGCGCGGTATGTGATTCACGCAGTAGGCCCGCGCATGGGTGAAGGCAGTGAAGCCGGAAAGCTCGCCAATGCGGTGCGAGCGAGCCTCAACCTGGCGGAGCGTCATGGCCTGCGTAGCATTGCCTTACCGGCCATTTCGACCGGGGTGTTTGGGTATCCGCTGGAAAGCTGCGCCGATGTGATGTTGCGCGTGATAGTCGATCAAACGTTCGAAAATCTGGAGCATCTTAATCATATTATTGTCTGTCTGTATGATGACCATGCGTTTCAGGTCTTTAAGCAGCAATTCCAGCGAAAAATCGACGAGCTTTCTGGGAGCCAGACGTAACGAATCCTGGTTTGGTGCTGCCCATGACTTGGCGCTCCTAAATTTTGTGGTACACTTCGCCCGTTTGGGCGTAGAAGCTACTTCAGTGCAAGGATGGCACATTCATCATGCGTATTTTGATCACCGGCGCGGCTGGTTTTTTGGGGTCTCACCTGTGTGATCGATTTCTGGCCGAAGGCCACCAGGTCATCGGCATGGACAATCTGATCACGGGAACCACTGATAATATTGCGCATCTGGCAGGAAACGAGAATTTTACGTTCGTCAAGTATGACGTCACGCACTATATCTACATCGACGGGCCGTTGGATGCCGTACTGCATTTTGCGTCACCGGCAAGCCCAATTGACTATCTCATGTACCCGATCCAGACGCTGAAAGTGGGTGCGCTGGGAACTCACAATGCGCTGGGTGTTGCCAAGAGCAAAGGTGCGCGCTTCCTGCTGGCATCGACTTCTGAAGTGTATGGCGACCCCCTCGTTCATCCGCAATCCGAAGACTATGTCGGCAACGTGGATGCCATTGGCCCGCGCGGTGTTTATGATGAAGCCAAACGTTTTGCAGAAGCCATCACAATGGCTTACCACCGTACGCATGGAGTCGATACGCGCATTGCGCGCATTTTCAACACGTATGGGCCGCGTATGCGCCTCGATGATGGCCGGGTGGTCCCCAATTTTGTTGGCCAGGCGCTCCGGGGAGAACC
>CAZSXY010000010.1:62234-65547 GCA_964611395.1 uncultured Anaerolineaceae bacterium
TTTGAACCCGTTGTCGCGGTGATCTTCATGCTGAGCGTGGCCCCGCTGAAAACCCTGATCGAGACGGAAACCAGCGTGCCCGTTTCGCTCGATAGCGGGCAGATTGGTTTTGCGGTTGTTGTATTTGCCTGGTTGGTGTGGCGCATCCGAACGCGGTATCTGGCTCCATTCCCTCGTACCTGGTTGATGGGGGCGATGGGGTTGTTAGTGGCCGTGTTCTTTATGACGGCGCTGAAGGCGGCATCCTTTGGTGCATGGGCTACCGAATGGATGAAGTGGGTAGAAATGCTGGTGCTGGTGCTGGTGGTAACCGATTTCGCCCGCGCCGGACGCTGGCCCTGGATAGCCTTTGCAGTGGGGTGGTCGGCGGTTTTACAGGCGCTCATTGGCTTATACGAGTTCCAGGGTGGTTCTGGCGCGCCTCATCTCTGGATTAATGATTTCCGTCACTTCCGGGCATTTGGGACGTTTGGACAGCCTAATCCTTTCAGTGCGTTTATGGGGCTGGTGTTGCCCCTGGCGTTGGGCATGGCTTGGGGCTATCTGGCTCGTGCCTGGCAAGAAATGCGCCGTTACAGGAATGCCCCGAGTCATTACCAGTCCTGGGTGATTTCCCTGCTATTGTCAGGACTATGGGGCGGTGGCGCTCTCCTTATCCTGGCTGGCTTGCTCGCTTCTTGGGGGCGAGGGGGGTGGTTGGGTTTTGGTGCTGCCGCGCTGGTGATGGTACTCTTTGCTCCGCGCAATCGCTGGATCGGGGTGGGGCTTCTGGCAGGCATCGCGGTTGGTTCTGTGCTTCTTTTGCTAATTGGTGCAGTGCCGTCCACCATTCACCAGCGTTTTGCGAGCGCGTACACCGAGTTCACCGGTTTCGGTGATGTGCGGGGCGTACCCGTCAATGATGAGAATTACGCCACAGTCGAGCGGCTGGCCCACTGGCAAGCTGCCCTGGCGATGGCCAATGCCAATCCGCTGTTGGGCGTGGGGTTGGGGAATTATGAGGCGGCGTATCCTGATTATGCCCTTCCACGCTGGCCACAGGCTTTGGGGCATGCCCATAATGATTACTTGAACATGCTGGCCGAGACCGGGCTTGTAGGGTTTATCGCTTATGTTCTTGTCTGGGGATTGATCATTTATAGGACGCTTCGTGCCTTGCGACTATCCGATGTCGTTATGCGCGGGGCGATCCTGGGTCTGCTGGGTACGTGGACGCACCTGGCCGTTCACAGCCTGGTTGATAAGCTGTATGTCAATAATCTGTTTCTGCATATCGGTGTGATGTTAGGGTTGCTGGCGTATCTTGAACAGCGCCAGCATCACGTTAACCTGGATAGTGGATATGGTGACCTCTGAATCAACTGACACGGTGCATATGGATCGACGCCGCTTGGCGCGTATGGCTTATCCCCTTGTCTGGTGGAACCAGATAATTGTGCGCTTTAGCCAGCGTCATGGTGGCGCGAAGGCCAAAGAGGTTGAGCGATTCCTCAAGTTTGCCACTGTTGGCGTTATCGGCGCTATCATTGATTTTGGTGTGTTGAACCTGTTGCAGGCGACTCTCTTGCGTCCTGTCGAACCCTATGTTACGGTGAAGGTGGCGTTGGCGACGGGATTTGCGTTTGTATCGGCAGTTACCAGCAACTTCATCTGGAACCGGTATTGGACATACCCGGATTCGCGCACGCGCACCATTCGCCAGCAGTGGTTGCAGTTTTTTGTCGTGAGTGTGGTGGGGCTGGCGTTCCGGTTGGTTTGGGTGCGAACGCTTTTCGGACCCTTCGGGAACATTGGCGCTGACGCGCTCGAAATGGCCGGAGCCGTGGAGACGCTTGCTGATACGGCCACGCGGCGACTGGGCACCAATATCGCACAGTTTTTTGCCGTGTGGATTGTTATGGTCTGGAATTTCTTTGCGAATCGCTACTGGACCTACAACGACGTGGAGTAGCATCTAATGCCCGAGCGAATTCTGATTGTGGATGACGATCCGTTGCTCTGCAACCTGCTAAGCATAGCACTGGGGCACGCTGGATTCGAACCGGTCGAAGTGTATTCAGGTTCAGCGGCCCTTGATTATCTCAAGCAGGATTCGGTTGACCTGATTTTGCTCGACATTATGATGGCTGATACCAACGGCTTTGACACTTTGCATCGCCTGAAGGATGATCCGGAGTTAAGCCACATTCCGGTTGTGTTCCTGACGGCACGTGTTGACGCCATCAGTCAAAAAACAGGATTAGAAATTGGGGCCGTGGAGTATCTCACCAAGCCAATCACTCCTGAAGTGCTGGTCGAACGTATCCGTTCCGTTTTAGCATCTCGTTCCTAGTGTGCCCGCGATGACCTCAATAGGCATTGACTACACCGCTGCCTATGAGCAGGGAGCCGGAATTGGGCGTTATGTCCGTGAACTGGTTCGCGCGTTAGCTGCGCTCGATACCCAAACGCCCTACCGTTTGTTCGTTGCCGGGGCCACTAGAGGGAATCTTCCTGCCAGTCCAGGCGCTAACTTTTCCTGGCGGCCCACGCGCATCACACCGCTTTGGTTTGCCCGTCTCTGGCATCGACTCCAGTTGCCGTTGCCTGTAGAGGCGTTCACTGGACGCGTAACGTTGTTTCATGCGACGGATTTCACGTTGCCGCCGGTGTTGCCCGGCACCAAGACATTGCTCACCGTTCATGATCTATCGTTTGTGCGCGCACCCGAAACCACGACACCCGTCTTGAAGGCTTATCTTGACAAGGTTGTGCCACGATCGGTGCGACGAGCGACGCATGTACTGGCCGACTCGCAGGCTACGAAAGATGATCTGGTTGACCTGTATGGGACGTCTCCGGACAAAATTACCGTTTTGTTGGGCGGGGTGAACCCAGAATTTGAGCCGGTTCTCGATGAGGATACTCGGCGGGCCGCACGACGGCGTTATGCGATCCCGGACAATCCCTATATATTCTCGGTAGGGACGGTGCAACCGCGCAAGAATTATGCCCGGCTGATCGAGGCTGTGTCGCTGCTTGGACCGGCATTTGGCGACGTTCATCTGGTAATCGCCGGGGGACACGGGTGGTTGGACGATTCTATTTACCAGGCTGTGCACACGTTTGGTTTGGATGAGCGGGTACACTTCACCGGTTTTGTGCGTGACGGCGACTTACCGGCGCTGTATTCTGCCGCTACCTGTTTCGCTTATCCATCACTCTATGAAGGGATTGGCTTGCCGGTGCTAGAGGCGATGGCGTGTGGCACGCCGGTGGTCACGTCAAACATCTCTTCAATGCCTGAAATTAGTGGAGATGCTGCGTTGTTGGT
>CAZSXY010000011.1:0-62600 GCA_964611395.1 uncultured Anaerolineaceae bacterium
ACATTCGCTCATGGCCATAGATTACCCTGTCACCGCCTTTTTATCCACTCCCCGCCCCACTGTAAACAGCCGTTTTACCGGTTATTGGACAACGACAGCGTGTCATAAGCACCAGGCTATTCACACGCGGGTCAATCAGTAGACAAACGCAACGATCAGATCGTTAACGTTTGTATTGGTTGGCCCGGTAACCAGAAGATCGCCAATCCGCGACAGATATGTGTATGCGTCGTTGTTATCCAACGCAGCAAGGGCGGACAACCCCACTGCGGCACCACGCGCAACAGTTTTGCCATCGACCAGCCCCCCAGCGGCATCTGTGGGGCCATCAGTGCCATCTGTCGCCAGGCTGGCTACCAGCGCGTCATTCAGTCCTTGTATGCTCAGTGCTACTGCTAATGCCAGTTCCTGGTTGCGCCCCCCTTTCCCCGCCCCATGTACCGTTACGGTCGTCTCACCGCCCAGGATCAAGCAAGCAGGCCGTTGAACTGGCCGATCATGAGTCAAGACCTCCTTCACAAGAGCTGCGACAACCTGTCCCACCTCCCGCGCTTCCCCCTCCACAAAGGTCGATAACAGCAATGTGTTATATCCTAATGTCGCTGCCCGGTCTCTTGCTGCTTCCGCGGCAATCGCGTTGTCAGCGATGATCACGTTCTGTACCCGCTCAAAGATCACATCGCCACGCTTCGGTGTGTCGGGGATATCGCCAACCAGCCCGCGCTCCATATGCCGCCGGATGGATTCGGGCACATGCTCCACTATCCCATAGCGCCTCAAAACACTCAGGGCTCCCTCGAACGTCGTTGGATCGGCAACGGTCGGCCCTGAGGCAATGACATCCAACGGGCTACCAACCACATCCGATAACATCAACGTGACGACCGTCGCGGGGAAAGCCAGCCGGGCCAGTTGCCCCCCTTTGACCTGGGACAAGTGCTTACGAACAGTATTCAGCGCCTGAATCGGGGCCCCTGACCTCAATAGCAAATTGGTGAGGGTCTGCACCTCCTCAAGTGCGACGCCCGGCACAGGAAGTGTCATCAGCGCCGATCCCCCCCCCGATATCAAACACAGGACAAGGTCATCGGCAGTCGCACGAGACAGCAACTCAACGATCGCAGCAGTGCCAGATACGCCATTCGCATCAGGCACAGGATGACCAGCCTCAACCAATTTGATGCAATGTACGGGCGCAGTGTACCCCGTTTTCACATTCACCTGGCCTGCCGTAATGCGCGCGCCCAACAAGTCTTCCACAGCCTTCGCCATCGACGCCCCGGCCTTTCCTGCGCCTACGACATAGATGTGCCGGTACTGGTCAAGGGCATACGTCCGGCCCGCAACTGTCAACGTGTTGCCGTCCACTCGCATGACGCGTTGCACAGCACGACCGGGTTCCACAGCATCCAAAGCGGCTTCCAGCACATGCAACACTTCCAACCGGCGCTCATCGCCAGCCGCATCAGGTTGGATAAACCACTTCATTCTGGTTTCCTCTCACTCCATCGTATGTTGTATAGTTTAAGCAAACCCGCTGACAAGCAACAGGATGCATTCAGCAAGACCTAGCATACACACAAAAAGGAGCAGGAGCCATGAGACTTCGCTGCGGGTCACCAGCCATCGTATTGGTCACGCTGGCGACAACGATCATTCTTTTGGGCACTAGTGCCCTCCCATCCTCGGCCCAGATTCAGCCGACTTTGCCCACCGGCACTGTTGCTTTTCTCGGTAGCGATCCGGCGGGCACCACCGCCGTCTATGTGCTGGATATGGCGTCGGGCCGCACAGCCCAAGTCGATGCACCCGCCAGCGAATCAACTGAACTTGCCTGGAGACCGGACGGACAAACGCTGGCGTTCACTCTAGAGGACGGTAGCTACGGACTGCTACGTAGCTTGCGGGGGTGCTTTGACGAAGACCTGATGTGCGCCGATCTCATCGAAGTCGTCCCCCCATTCCTGGTCAGCGATCTCGCCTGGAAATCGGATGGCAAATGGCTCTACCTGCAAAGTGATGCCGGTCTGAAGCTGGCTCCCCCTCGCCTGCGTCCCCGCACAACACGCGACCTCGAACTCCAGTGCATAGCAGGAATCGCCACCTCGCCCACCGATGATTACGTGCTATGTGCCACGTCAGCATCCGGAAACGTGGAACCAACCGTTTATCAGACAACAGCAAGCGGCGAAGTAGAACACCTTTACGACATCGGCCTTTTTCCAGACGTTACAGTGTTTGATCTCGGCCTCGATGGGCAGAGCATTGTGGGAACGGTCGAGTCTGCCGGTGTTTCTGGCTTCTACATAGCCCCCGATGGCGCTGCTGTGCGTGTAGCCAACTACCAGATTTTCATTTATGACGTGGAATTCGCTCCAGATGGAACCTTGATTGCCATAGCCGGGGCCACAGCAGATGCAACGGGAGATGGTAGCCTGAGTGACGGTGATCCAGGGGAACTATTCTTGTATGACCCATCAACCGGTAGCCTGTCCCAGATATCTGGCTTTACAGGTGCAACAGCAGTCACCTGGTCACCAGACGGCGAGGCAATCCTGATCGTCGTTGATCAGCAACAGTTCAAGCTCTATTACCCTGCGTTCGAGCAATCCGCACCTGTGCCTGTCTTGCTTCCCGCAGGGTTGTCGATTACAAAACCAGACTGGGCCTCAATCGAAACGACGCTGCCCATCGCACCTACCAGCGCTCCATTCCTTTCTCCGACGAGCATCCCCACTCCTACTCGACCTGCTATCCCAACGCCGTTCCCCACATTTACGCCCTACCCAACACTTACGCCTTACCCAACGTTTACGCCCTTCCCCACGGCCACACCTGGAAGCCCGATTGGCGTAGGCTGCCAGTACGCCTACGCAGGCGGCGGGGGACTGCCGGTTGCTATTGGCGACACTGCGGAAGTAACACCTTACGGGGCAGCGGTCCGCTTCCGGACCGGAGCAGCGCTCGATGCCCCAATGATCCGCGAGTTGATGCCCGGTACCCGCCTGACAATTCTGAGCGGGCCATATTGTTCCCAGGGATATCGTTGGTGGGAAGCGCGACTGCAAGCAGACGGACGGACAGGCTATCTCGCCGATAGCGACCAGGCTGGCTATTGGATCAAGACAGTAGCGATCGCGCCACCAGCCGAAACCATCAGTTTCTTTGCAGATCGCTATTCGATCACTGCTGGCGAATGCGTCACCATCCAGTGGGATGTAGAGGGGATTAAAGAAGTCTACTACCAGGGCTTAGGTGTCACCGGGCACGAGTCGCGCATCGAGTGTCCCCCTACCACGTCAACTTATTCATTGCGCGTCGTGTGTCTGGACGATTCAGAAGTGTTGCAGCAGATCACGATTCTCGTTTCGCCGCCATAGGCGAAGCCATCGGCGCTGGCGAAGGGGCAGAATGTCAATATTCCGCCCCTTCACTTCAAAACAATAGACGAACCGATGGGCTGCGTGTCATACAGGCAACTCCTAATGTTCATTTCATTCACCGTGTACCGGCGATGATCAGTAAAATGCAAATCACAGGTTGCTGCTGGTTTGATTCACCATTGCCTACAGCTAGTTTTCTATGATATAGTGCGAGCGAGGAGGTATACGCAATAACCCATGAAACTGATCATCGCCGTTGTCCAGGATCAGGATGCCGACCGTACGATTGAGACACTCAATGCGCAAGGCTATCGTGTTACACGCGTTGCCTCCACGGGCGGTTTTTTCAGCGTCGGAAACACAACGCTCTTCTGTGGTGTCGAAGACGCCGAAGTCTCTGCTGTCATCAACATTCTCAAGCAAACGTGCGAGCGCCGCACGCGCCTGATACCGGCAGGGCCTAACCTCGTCGAATCAGCAGCCATGATGGGCGCATTTGTCGAAGTCGAGGTGGGCGGCGCAACTGTCTTCATCCTGAACATTGAACACTTTGAGCAAACATGAGCACCAAACTGTTGATCGTTATCTTGCGCGGAAGCGTTCACGATGCCCTACTTCGTCGCATGCTCGACGCAAGATTCCGGGTAACCGAACTCAGTAGCACGGGGGGATTCTTCAGGCGTCAGGGGTCGACTTTGCTTATCGGCCTCCCCCAGGAACGCGTCGAAGAAGCGCTCACCCTTATCCGCGAGACGTGCCCTACCCCCCCCGACGCAGATGAACATAGCGCCACCATCTTTGTGTTGGACGCCGAGCAAATTCTGTCGATTTAATTCACAAGCAAAAGTGCCCCGTCACGACGTCGGGGCGCATTATGTGCAGACCCGGTGGATACTCATTCGCGCTGAGCCCACAGCAACACACTCGTATCGCTCTCTTCCACCAGCCACCGGTCAAACCAATCACGAGCAATGCGACTATCAAAACGGTTACCATTATCATGTTCAATGAAACCCGTCCGGTCCGGGCAACTGAACGCTTCATACATGGGCCTTGTCCGGTTATACCAGGAGCGAGCGATCCCCGTCGTTAGCCGCCCGCGTGGATATGCATAAAGGATCGGGCGGGGCACGATCAGCCGGGCAACATCGCTCAAGTCTGCGTAGCGGCGCAAACCCGGCACAAAATCGCAGCCATGTCCCTGTACGGCCAGCAAGTTGATCCCGCCCCCAATGTAGTTTTGCACCACCACCGCCCTGACCCGCTCGTCCAATGCCGCCGTGTAAAATGCCAGCCCGGCCCCCAGCCCGAACCCCGTTGCGCCCAGATGGTCTCGTTTGACATCCTCTCGCGTCTGCAAATAATCCAGGGCACGCAAGCCGTCTTCCATAATCATGCTCAGCCACGTCAACCCCATCAGGCGCGCCGCGTGATCCAGTTCCTCGTGATCAACCTGGCCGAGTTCGCCAAACCCCCGTTCCTCAAACGTCAGCGCAACGTATCCGGCTTGGGCGAGCACAAGGGCGTTGGCTTCGTGGGGGCTGTTCTGCAAGCCCGCCGTGTCCCGTATCGTGCCATGACCGGGATAGACCAGAATCGCAGGCAGCGGCTCGTCACGATCGGCGGGAGCCATGACAAAACCCGGCAATCGTAGACCATCCGAAGCCTCTAACACTATTTTGGTACGCTCAATTCCGCTGACCGTAGTCTGATCCACAATTTCCGTCGCGACATCATCACCAGGCATATGATTGATGGCAAGTAACTCCACCACCTTTTGCCGCAATGTGGCTCGCCACTCACGCCAGTCATCGCCACGCTGACCTTTATAAGCCATCGCCGGTCGATAGGCTTCCATCTGAGCCAGCAATTTCCCTAGCGGCTGATCTTCACTGGGAGGGATCAAGAACGTCTCATCAGGCTCAGAGGGCGACTCCGATGCGATGCTTTGTACAAAGCCCACAACTGATCGTGCAGCAGACTGAAAGACTCGACCCAAAGGGCCAGGGCGCTGGCGTTGTTCGGCGATCTGAGTGACGGCATCGCGCAAACGAATCGTTTCCCCATACTGTTCAGAGAGTTCTTTACGATGCCGCGACACCCACACATAGAGATCGGCCTCGGTTCGGCCAGGGAACAGACTCAATGCACCCGACTCGCGGATGATGTCGATAGCCAGGGTGTAGACAAGGTCGTACCAGGCCTCCGCCGCTTCCTCATACGTCCGGTGTTCACCATCGATCTGCTCAAGATTGCGCCGATATAGCTCGATCTCCAATTCAAGCTCCGGATACATACCCGGTTCTGTCAGGACGATGTTTTGCTCAGGACGTTGCGTATCCAACCGCGTCCGGTCAAGAAAAGCGCGATATTCGGCCTTGACAATGAGATCGTCGATGTCGCCTTCCGGGGACAACCCGCCCACGGGAGTTTCATACTCCCACACGTATGCTTCAATAGTCCTGGCACCAAACTGGCGGGCTACAGATACGCGGTGGTTGCCATCCTTCACGAAATAGGCATCGCCCACTTTGTACAGCTCGATGGGGGGGAGGCCGTACTCCATCTGTAGCTCAGCAACGCGCTGCCAGCGGGTCTGGCCACTATCCATCAGCGGCAGGAACGTCCGCGTGAAATCATGATAGCGCCCCACACTGCCAACAATTTTCGCCAATTCAACCTGTTGCAACCCGCGATAAGCGCTTTGGTTCAAGCGCAACTTTTGCTGCACTTCTTCAAACGGCAGCAAGTTTAGCGGTTGACGACTCAGTCCAAGTGAATTTGAAAGTCGCTGCCAGAACGCTTTTCGTCTGGCTTGATTCCATTGTTCACGGGACAGAGACTGCGTGTAGCCGCTGGAATCCTGATCCATCCAAATACCCTCCCCTCAATGGGATAGCATCTGTTTAGATTATACCCGCTCGCTTCAAACTGAAAGACTTTGCGCAGATATTCCTTATGCAAACCCAACAAGACACCCGGTATAAACGTGGTCACCGCCAGTGAAGCCGGTATAATCAGCGTGGAAAGTCCCTGTTAACCGTCACTTACAATCGCTGCAATTAGGATGCAATGAGCGCAAAAGTCACACATGGTACCGATCACCGTCTTCCCGTGAGCCTTGAAGCCCGCCCGAATACACTGCTCGACTGTGCGCAGATGATGGTCGAGGCAGCTCCCGACCGTACTGCATTGACATTGATCTTGCCCGACGAAACGCAAACGATTACGGTTCGCTCGTTCTTCAATCGAGCCGCTCAATACGCGCACGCGCTCGAAAAAGCCGGTGTTCGTCCCGGCGATCTGGTCGTTCTGGTGTTGCAACATGGGGGCGAAGTTCTTTATTCGTTTTGGGGCGCGATGCTGTTGGGCGCGATCCCGTCAATCATGCCGTTCCTGACCCCCAAACTGGACCCCGATAGGTACTACCGCAGCGTCCGCCAGCTTGTCGAGTTGTCCGCCATCAAAGCGGTTATCACCTACGCAGAAATGGCCCCGTCACTGCGCGCCCATCTGGACGGCATACCTACACTCGCAGCGATTTTACCGGTTGAGGACCTTGAACCCGCTGGCCAGCTATCGGATTACCTGGAGCGGGCACCTTCCCAACCAGGTGACACCGCTTTTCTGCAACACTCATCCGGCAGTACGGGACTCCAGAAGGGAGTCATGCTTTCACATGGCGCAGTCCTGAACCAGGTGGCCGCTTATAGCGCCATGATTGAATTGTCACCGGACGATGTTATTGTTAGCTGGCTGCCCCTTTATCATGACATGGGATTGATCGCCGGCTTCATCATGCCGGTTGTCCAGGGGATACACCTTGTGCTCATGTCCCCCTTCCACTGGATACGCGACCCACAGATTCTGCTACGCGCCATCCACGACTACAGCGGCACGCTGTGTTGGCTTCCGAACTTCGCGTACAATTTCATGGTCACCCGTGTTCGCAAATCGACGCTCGACGGCCTAGACCTTTCAAGCATGCGCGCGTTCATCAATTGCTCTGAGCCGGTACGCCATGACAGCCACGAGGCGTTCCGCACTTTGTATACGCCGTACGGCCTGGACGGAAAGGCGCTTCAGACTTGCTACGCGATGGCCGAAAATACATTTGCCGTCACTCAAAGCACGCTTGGCGTTGCGCCCCGCATCGATACCATCGACCGTGACGTGCTCATGAAACAGCGTATCGCCCGTCCATCGCAGGGAACCACCGCGCCGACAGTCACCATGGTGTCGTGCGGGAAACCTATTCCCAATACGGAGATACGAATTGTTGACGCCGAACGGAACGACCTGCCAGAACGCCACATTGGCGAAATCGCCCTGCGCAGCGACTGCATGCTCGCTGGTTATTACAATCGCGCAGAAGCTACAGCCCAGGTGATGCAGGATGGGTGGTATTTCACTGGCGACCTTGGTTACATCGCCGATGGAGAGTTATTCATCACCGGACGCCAAAAAGATTTGATCATCGTGGGCGGTAAAAACATTTACCCGCAAGATATTGAAAACACCCTTAACGATATTCCCGGCGTTCATCCGGGACGCACAGTCGCTTTTGGCATCCCCAATGAAGCCCTGGGAACCGAAGACATCGTCGTGATATGCGAAGTGGATACCGATGATCCGGATGAAAAGATGCGCATCACGCGTGAAATCCGCACGCGCGTTGCCCAGACTACCGACGCGATAGCTCACTATGTACACCTGGTCGAACCAAAGTGGCTGATAAAAACATCCAGCGGGAAGATCGCTCGCTCCGCAAACCGGCAGAAGTTTCTTGAACACGTCCTGACTCATAGACGATGACGGCGAGGTATTCTATGAATGCTCTCAAAACAATCGTTGGTCGCCTTCTCAGCCGGGAAAATCGTTTTGCCCTGTTCCTGTTTCTCATTATTATGCTGGTCATCATCCTCACGGCAGATACATCTCCGCAGTGGATATATCAAGGCTTCTAGAGTTCAATGTCGCCCGTGAAAATCTCACCAGGTATGGTACAAAGACATGCCCCGCCGGTCACATTCGTCACCTGGAAACCCCTGGTGAATATGCTATGATTTACGTGATCGTGGTTTATAAAAATAGGCGCACGCGCATATGCACGAACTCGGCGTAACCCAAAGTATTCTTGATATTGCTCTGCGCCACGCCAAACAAGCCGGGGCAATCCATATCAAAGAAGTCAACCTGGTCATTGGCGAGTTATCAAGCATCGTCGATGATTCAGTCCAGTTTTACTGGGATATGATCAGCGAAGGAACGATAGCCCACGGCGCTACCTTGCATTTCACCCGCATCCCGGCCACGCTGCGCTGTGAACAATGCGGGCATGAGTTTCCCCTAAACCATGAACGTTATACATGCCCGGTCTGTAAGAGCAAAAAAGTGATCGTGGCGGGTGGCGAGGAATTCTATCTTGAAAGTATTGATGTCGATCTCGCGGAGGAAGCGGCGGCTGATCCGCGTCAACTATGAGGGCTTGAGCAGGCCATGAGCGATAATATTCCGATTGTCGAAAACATTCTGAATGCCAACGATTTGCTCGCCGAGCAGATTCATGAACAACTCAATGAGGCGGGCGTACTGGCCCTCAACTTTATGGCATCACCCGGCGGGGGAAAAACCAGCGTCATCACCCAAACCGTCAAAGCTCTCATGGACGATGTGCGAATCGGGGTTATGGACGGCGATATTGTCGAGATCGATCTACGGGAACTGGCAGAGATGGGCATCCCAGTCTCGCTGATCAACACTGGCGGCCAATGCCATCTGGACGCCAACATGGTGCATAATGCGTTACCCTCAATGGACCTCAAGGCGTTGGATCTCCTCATCATCGAAAATGTGGGTAACCTGATCTGCCCCGCTGCTTTCAAACTGGGCGTCCACCTCAACGTCGTCATCGCCAGTGTTCCCGAAGGTGACGACAAGCCATACAAATACCCATCCATGTTCCGGGGCGCTGACGTTCTATTGCTTAACAAAATGGACCTTCAGGAATACATGGACTTTGACGTGGAATACTTTCGCCAGGGTGTTGAAGTATTAAATCCAGGTTTGACGTTCTTCCCTATCTCATGCCGAACAGGGGATGGGTTCGACGCATGGTTGGCGTGGCTTCGCCAGCAAATTCAGGATCGGAATGCGACAGGCTAGCGTGAACGAGAAACAACCTCCCGCACGCCGTATTCACGTCAACGGGGTTGTGCAAGGCGTAGGGTTCCGGCCATTCATTTACGGGCTGGCCAGACGCTACGAACTTGCCGGTTGGGTTCGGAACACGTCGGCAGGCGTAGACATCGAAGTCGAGGGGGCAACCGCCGCGCTGGATGCCTTTGTCGCAGCCATCACAGCCGAAGCCCCACCTCTATCTCGAATTGAAGACTTGACGATCGAAGCCATACCCGGCAACGGTTACACCCGCTTCGAGATTCGGCACAGCCACGCTGTAGACGGTGCGTACCAGCCCATATCACCAGATATGGCGACGTGCCCCGACTGTTTGGCAGAAGTGTTTGATCCCGCAGACAGGCGTTATCGTTACGCTTTCACAAACTGCACTAATTGCGGGCCGCGCTTCACCATCATCAAAGACATTCCCTATGACCGGCCCAAAACGACCATGGCACCGTTCACGATGTGCCCGCAATGCCAGCGCGAGTACGACGACCCACTGGATCGTCGTTTTCATGCGCAGCCCAATGCCTGTCCTGTCTGCGGGCCGCGCCTACAGTTGCTCCCTAGCGCCAGCCACGACTTGTCTCTGATCTGGAAAGAGCTTCCGGCAGACGAAATAGACGCCGCGCGTCATTTGTTGCAAAACGGCTACATTCTTGCCGTTAAGGGCCTGGGGGGCTTTCACCTGGCCTGCGATGCCACGAACCCCGCAGCCGTCGCGACCCTCAGGAAACGAAAAGGCCGCCCGGCCAAGCCCCTGGCGGTGATGATCCCGGATTTGGCGATTGTAAAGCGGTTCTGCGAAGTCAACGCTGCGGCGGCTCAGGCACTCAGTGGGGGCGAACGCCCTATTGTCTTGCTCCCGCTCAAGCTGGGCACAGCGATCGCCAACAATGTGGCCCCCAATCTGCGAGAACTGGGCGTGATGCTTCCGTACACGCCACTTCATTACCTGCTGCTGGAACAAGCAGAGAACTTCCCCCCCGCGCTGGTGATGACGAGCGGCAATTTCACCGAAGAGCCTATCGCCACCAGCAACGAAGACGCGCTGGAAAGACTCAGCATGATTGCCGATGCATTCCTGCTGCATGATCGTGATATCTACATCCGCTGCGATGATTCAGTCATTCGAGTCATGGGCGACCAGGTGATGCCGCTCCGCCGTTCGCGTGGCTATGCGCCATATCCGATACCCTTGCCGTTTGAATCCCCCCCCCTACTCGCAACCGGCGCGGAACTGAAGAACACGTTTTGTCTGACACGTGACAACTACGCGTTCATGAGCCAGCACATCGGTGATCTATCCAATTACGACGCTTTGCGCTCCTATCAGGCAAGCATCGAGCACATGGAACGCCTTTTCAGGATCACGCCCGAAGTCATCGCCCATGATACACACCCGGACTACATCGCCACGCGATATGCGCTTGGACGGTCAGGGCAGCACGTTCCCGTACAGCACCATCACGCGCACCTGGCAAGTTGTCTGGCTGAACACAAAGTCCCGGCCACCCAACCGGTCATTGGCGTAATATTTGACGGTACAGGCTTGGGGTCAGATGACGCCATCTGGGGTGGTGAGTTCCTGATCGGCAGTTACGGTGATTACCAGCGATTCGCCCATCTGCGGTACACTCCTCTCCCCGGCGGAGATGCCGCAACCCTGCGCCCCTATCGCACCGCTTTGGCACACCTGTGGCAAGCAGGCCTGGGCTGGGATGACGATCTGGAGCCAGTGAGATTTGCTTCGGATCAGGAACGCACGATCATCCGCCAACAACTGGAGAAGCAAGTCAATGCCCCATTGACATCCAGTATGGGCCGCCTGTTCGACGCGGTCGCGGCACTTGCCGGAGTGCTGCAAGAAGTCACATATGAGGCCCAGGCCGCGATCTGGCTTGAGGCACAAGTCGCATCCGGTGAAGACGCAGGTTACGAGTTCGCTATTGAAAGGCGCGACAATAACGTCTATTTCATTGATCCATCGCCTGTGCTTCGCGCTCTCATAGAGGATCAACGCCGTGGCGCACCTGCGCAAGTGATCTCCGCCAGGTTTCATAACGGCGTCGCCACTATGATCTGCGCCGTCTGTGACCAAGCGCGACACGACACCGGCATCAGGACGGTTGCATTAAGTGGCGGGGTATTTCAAAACAGTACCCTCCTGCAGGCAACCACTGAACGTCTCAAAAAAGCAGGGTTCAGGCTGCTGACTCACAGGCTTGTCCCCCCCAATGATGGAGGCATCGCGCTAGGCCAGGCTGCTATAGCAGCTTATACAGTGACGACTATGTGATTGGAGAGTGCCCTATGTGTCTTGGGATTCCTGGGAAAATCATCGAGATCTATGAACAAGAAGGCCTGAAAATGGGCAGGGTGGACTTTGGCGGCGTGGTGCGCGAAACCTGTCTTGCATATATCCCCGAAGCCGAAGTTGGTGACTACACCATCGTTCACGTGGGCTTTGCCCTTAACATCATCGACGAAGAAGAGGCGCAAAAAACCCTCGAGTTGCTCGACGAAATCGGCGTGATCGGCGAAGAACTTGGCGATCCCCCATCGACCTCATAAGTTCAGTGATTCGGTGCCGGGTCTATAGGCGCACGGTGAACAGGAAAGAGAACGCGACATCATGAAATACATCACCGAATATCGCGATGCGAAGCGCGTCCGGGACGTCTTGGTTGAGATTCGCCAGATCACTACTCGCCCCTGGCGGCTCATGGAAGTCTGCGGGGGACAGACACATTCCATCATCCGGCATGGGATCGACCAGCTATTGCCCGAAAACGTGACGATGATTCACGGGCCAGGTTGCCCGGTATGTGTCACCCCCCAGGAAATGATCGACAGAGCCATTGCCATTGCCAGCTTACCGGACACGATCATGGTATCGTTTGGCGACATGCTACGAGTGCCCGGCTCTGAAACAGATCTCTTTCAAGTCAAAGCTTCCGGCGGCGACGTGCGCGTGGTCTACTCCCCTATGGAGTGCCTGAAAATCGCCCAGGAAAACCCAGACAAGGAAGTAGTATTCTTCGGGGTTGGCTTCGAGACAACTGCGCCTGCGAATGCCATGACCATTTTTCAAGCAAAACAGCTTGGCATCTCAAACTTTTCCATGCTTGTTTCGCACGTGCGTGTGCCACCGGTCCTGGATGCGCTCCTCAGTGCGCCAGACGTAGAAGTACAAGGTTTTTTGTTGGCCGGGCATGTATGCACCGTCATGGGTTACTGGGAATATCATCCAATAGCCGAAAAGTACGGGGTCCCCATGGTGGTCACGGGCTTTGAACCACTCGACCTGGTGCGCGGCATCTATAAGATTATCCGCCTCCTTGAAGAAGGGCGGGCCAGCGTGGAAAACGCTTACGGGCGTGTCGTGGTGGAGCAAGGCAATACCCCTGCCATGAACATCATCCAGACCGTGTTCGAAGAATGTGACCGTAACTGGCGGGGAATCGGGCTAATCCCCAATAGCGGTTGGCGACTTCGAGCAGCCTATACTGCATTTGATGCTTCGCATCGCTTTGCTGTCGAGCACATTCAGACGGAAGAATCCCCCCTCTGTCACGCAGGAGCCGTTCTGAAGGGGGTTATGAAACCCAATGAGTGCCCGGCCTTTGGCAAAGAGTGCACACCGCGAAAACCGCTCGGCGCACCGATGGTATCCGCGGAAGGGGCCTGTGCCGCCTATTACAACTTCGGACGTTTTGACCGGTCGCCCGACCTGAAGTAGTGTGACCGATCGAATTCATTCTCATTTTACTTATCATGAGGCCCTGATGAGCAAAAAGCTGTATGCAGAACTAGACCGGCTTCCCCGGGTACAGCTCGCCCAACTGCCCACCCCCATTGCCCCGCTGCGTAACTTGAGCGCGGCGCTTGGCGGGCAACAAATCTATATCAAGCGCGATGATCAGACCGGCCTGGCGACAGGGGGGAACAAGGCGCGCAAGCTGGAATTCTTACTCGCCCAGGCGCTGGCAGCAGGTGCGGACTGTGTTATTACCGCCGGTTCGACGCAATCCAATCATGCTCGCCAGACGGCTGCCGGCGCTGCCAGACTGCAATTAGATGCTCATCTGGTACTCTACGCCCCTGCGAGCGTCCCGCCAACGGAAGCTACCGGCAATCTACTCCTGAACCAATTGCTGGATGCGAAGATTCATTGGACGGATGAACGTGCGCCCTATGCGGAAACAATCGCCCAGGTCCGCGACGCGCTATTCGCGGAAGGACGCCGCCCCTTCGTCATCCCATACGGCGGATCGAACGCGTTTGGCGTCATGGGCTATGTGGATGCCATGCGTGAACTGTGCCAGCAGATAGAATCACCCGATTGGTTCGACGTGCACGTCTTCGCCACCAGTTCTGGCGGCACTCAGGCTGGCATGATATTGGGTTCACACCTGGCGGGCATTCCGGAGTCAATTCGCCTTATGGGTATCTCGGTCGACAGGCCCGCCGAAGACCTGACCAGGGATGTTGTACAATTGGCGGCGAAAGGCGCAGAAATCCTTGGCCTCAGATGGACACCTCCCCCGGAGCGAATTGTCATCAATGACCACTACACCGGTGGGGGTTACGCGGTGGTCGGCGAACCCGAGCGGAAAGCCATCCGGCTGATGGCCAAGTACGAAGGCATCCTGCTCGATCCGGTGTATACAGGGCGTGCTTTTGCGGGCTTACTCGACCTCATCCGGCACGGCAAATTCAGCGAGGGCCAGCGAATCCTGTTCTGGCATACGGGCGGCATAGCTGGACTCTTCGCTTTTGGTCGCGATATCAGTCACGACCCGGTGATGCCAGAATAGGCCAACAGCAAGCCATCCGATTGGGAACACCAGATGCTCCCGCTTACAAAGTTTGCCCGGCGATTTCTTTTTCTGTAGAATTCGCTCGTGGGTATCTCATTTTTCTGACGCGGGAATTCTCCAACTCGAAAATAGGGCTGTCGTATGCTTGTACGCGCATTTCGCGTCACCGATCGACTGGGCAACGCTCTGCTTCGAATCGCCGCATGGTCGGCCTTGCAGCTCATCATGCGGGCCAGAAGCGTGCGGGAGGCTTTGCTATCGCTTCTCGTCACATTGTGGCGAATAACATTTGGGACGGTGATTGTCATCATCAGCACCGCCCAACGCACCCGCAAGACGGCCCAGCAAGCCGTTGAAGTGACACAGGAAGTTGTTGGAGCGGCTGCTCGCCGGCGCGAAATGGCCCAGCGCACCGCCGAGGCGGAACTCAAACCGGCCATTGTCAAAGACCCCCTCCTTGCCCAAAACCGCGCTTTGAGCGCCTTTGCGGTACTCCTGCTACTCATATTGCTGACCGTCATTATCCTCCAAACGACTGACGAGAGTGATAACAGCGTCCTGCCACCAGGCGGCGCTGGCTGGCCCCAGGCACAGGACACTGTTGTGCCCACAGCCCTCTTTCCCACGCCCTTGCCAACGCCGACCCCGATCCCTGATCCGCTGCGCGTTGGGGGCAGTCTGGCGTACACGCTGCGCCAGAACGGCCAGGAAGATATATGGGTCATTGGTGTGGGTGAAAGTCGCCCGATTCGGATCACCAACACAGGAGCCGATGAGCGCGATCCGGCCTGGAGTCCCGACGGCACACGGTTGGCGTTCGCCAGCAACCGTGATGGCAACTGGGAACTGTATATCATGCAGATCGATACCGGGGCAATCACCCGCCTGACCTATACGCCAGGCTTCGAAGGCGCTCCGACATGGAGTCCGGATGGAGCCTTCATCGCCTACGAAGGTTATAACGACGAGACCGAAGACCTTGATATCTACATCATCAGCTCGGACCCTGCTCGTGCGGCGAGTGAAGGTGCTTTACGCGCCACTTTTACCCCTGGGCCAGACACAGAACCGGACTGGGCTCCTGGCGGACGTCATATCGCGTTCACCAGTTGGCGTAGTGGCAGCCAGGATATCTTCATCTTATCGCTCGACACCACCGGCGGTGACGCGCTGGCCGTCAACCTCACCAATACGCCTGACATCAACGAAGATTTCCCGGCGTGGAGCCATGACGGAAGCCAGATCGCCTACAGTGCACGGGATAGCGGCGTTGAAGGGATCTATGTCAAGCCGTCGCAGCAGCCAGAAGCTTCTCCCCGTCTCGTAGGCCGCGGACGGATGCCGACCTGGGCTCCCAACGACGGTAGTATTGCCTATATGTTGGATTACGCGCACCGCACTCAAATCATGACGGGCACAATAGGCAGCTTCGGGGCAGCTACCGATGCTATTGCGCTTGAGCATCGCGCCACCGATCCCCACTGGGCGCGTGCAAACTTGCCGCGCTCTCTTGTCGAAAGCGGCGGCATCCCCGCGGGGTCAGAGATTACAACACCGCTATACGTGGAAAATGAGCGCCTTCAAGCCACGGGACGCTACGGCATGGCCCCCCTCAACAACGTCCAGGCCCCGCAGGCTTTCCTTTCCGACCGGGTTAACGACTCGTTTGAGGCGATGCGTATCCGAGTCTTGGAAAAAGCAGGTTATGACTTCCTGGGCTCACTCGAAGATGCTTTCTGGCCACAAGGGCGATTGCCCGAACCAGGCGAACCACGCCGGAACTGGCACTACACGGGGCGAGCTATCGCCATCGATCGAAATCTTGTCTATGCGGGCTTCCCCGCACCGGTCGAAGTCGTGCGGGAAGACATCGAAGTCAACACCTTCTGGCGTGTTTACCTGCGGGTGGTAGCTGACGCTCAAAACGGCGCTTTGGGCGAGCCCCTTCGCTACCTGCCCTGGGATTTTGAGGCGCGGACAGGTGGCGCGGTCGAAGATTATGAGCGCGGCGGACGGTTGAAGGAACAGGTTCCGCCCGGCTATTATATCGACCTCACCCAACTCGCCGAAGATTTCGGGTGGGAGCGGCTGTCTGCACAACGTGCCTGGCAGTACAATTTTGGAGCCATTCAATTCTGGGAATTCGTTAAGACAGGTGGGCTGAGTTGGGAAGCTGCCATGCTTGAGCTTTATACGCCGGAAGAGTTGCAGGCTTTCTTGCAAGAAGCAACGCCTATCCCCCCGCCACCGCCTTTGCCGACCGTTTCTCCAACGCCGAACGTGCGCCGGTCGCCTACACCTATCCCACCTGACCAACAGTGACGATCGAGTGGTTCTACTGCGCCACGATTCCGTACCGGAGCCAGACATCGCATGGAACGCACGCATCACCTCCAAGGATTGCTCATCATACTGATTGTCGGCAGTCTGGCGGGGCTGTATTTGTGGCAAAATCAACAACCCGCAGTAACCGTCGCAATTCCGGTGCCGTCGCCAACATCAGGCAACGAACCACGCGCTGATTGGCAGGTTGCGCTCGAGGATCAGCTTGCCCGCGCAGGCACTCCGCTTGCCACTCCAGATATAGGCGCTAGCCCGTTCGTCCCGCCCACTCTCCCGCCAACCGCAACCGGAGATGTGATCTTTCAGCCCGTGGAAATTAAGGGGACGCCGTGGCCATCCCCCACGCCCCGCCCCACGGACGAAGTCACGCTCTCAGCAGGGCCTACTGCTTTTCCGAGTCCAACAGGAATTTATGTGGCCGAGGGGGGGCAAGATATTGGATATGAACCACCACCGGCGCAGGTGCCGCTGAGTCCACATGCCAACGATCACTTCTGGTTTGTCCGCCCGGTAGACGCCAGCGCCAACAGCGCCAGTTTGTTCTATTATACCTTCGGCTCAGACGGCCCTCGTGATGAATGGCGTGTCCATCACGGAATTGATATTCCTAACCCTGTTGGAGAGAAAATCCGGGCTGGGGGGTCAGGGAAAGTAGTCTTTGCGGGAAACGGGGGCGAGTTGATCGACGCGCGAAATATTGATATCTACCCCTCGTACGGCAACGTCGTTGTCATCGAGCATGACTTCAGTTTTCGGGGCAAAAAACTGTTCACCCTTTACGCACACATGGCATCAATCCTTGTTGAAGAAGGGCAACATGTCGAAGCAGGCGACATCATCGGTCTAATCGGCGGCACCGGAGATGTCAGCGGACCACATGTGCATATGGAAGTCCGTGTTGGCGAAAACAAATATTTCTCAGTCTATAATCCACTCCTATGGATCGCACCGTATGTTGCGCACGGTGTTGTGGCAGGGCGCGTGGTCGGCCCCGATGGTCGCCTTGTCGAAGATGTCACTGTTACCTTGAGCCAGCGCGGCCGTGTCATCGAAACCACGACAACATACATCAAGGCCAAGCAACTCGGCCAACGCCGTGATTGGAACGTTGTGCCAGACCCTGGATGGCAGGAAAACTTCGTGCTGGGTGATATTCCTGAGGGAGATTACATAATCAGCGTGACGCTGTACGGCAAGCGCATCGCGACCCCCATAACTGTCAATGCAGGAACCACCAATTTCGTTGTGCTGGGGGACGGAGCTGCCGCCACACCACAGCCCGTTGAGAAATAAGCTGGCGTATCGGCTCATTTTCGGGTGAATTACCTACGGCTCGGCAATGGTTTTGCTTCACAACAAGCAATCCTTTGCCTTTGAGGGTCCAATTGGCTACACTGGTGATGTTAATGTGCGGTAGTTCCAGCTACTGCCGGTTGTTGAGGAGTGATTTAGAGTATGATGGATAGGAAAACTCACGTTCGGGCGTACACCCGCCGGGTTCGGCACGTAGGCATGGTCGCCCTGGTTACAGTAATCATAGCCACCCTGCTTGTGCCGTTGGCACCTGCAAGTGCCCAGGGCGGGACTGGTCGCCCCATTGCAGTGGGCGACATCGTCACTGATACGTTAAACTCCGAAAACTTTGTGCAGATATACAGTCTGGTAGCCAGTGCTGGTGACACGATTACTATCGACGTCTCCACTGAAGTCGATGACCTCGCTCCCGTTGTTATGGTCGTTGATGAGCACGGCAACCTGATTGCGCAGGATATTGACCTCCAAACGGCAACGACCGCGGCCCTGGCAGATATTGAACTCCCCAGTTCCGGAACATACTATATCTGGGTCATGCGAGGATCGGGTGCAGAAGGAACTGCAAACGGCACATTCACGTTGCAGTTAAGCGGCATCCAACAAATCGGCGGTCAAACGGTCACGCTTAGCAACGGCGGCATCGCCATTGACCTGGTTTGGAATAACGCTGTAAACCTCAATCTTGAGGTTCGTGACCCCGTGGGGGGGACGGTCCAGCGCTTCAGCCCAGGTTCGCCAAGTGGTGGCGTGTTGGGTAGCGATGTAAATGCTAATTGTGACACTGCCATTGCCAACAGCCCCACAGAATCCATTGCCTGGCCGGCTGGGACTGTGCCGGTGGGCAGCTACGAAATCATTGTTTACTATACCGACGCGTGCAATGTTGGTGGACCGCAACTTTTCACTCTGAAGTCAACAGTCAATGGCGAAGCCACACAAACGCTGACCGGCACAGTGAATCCCGGTCAAGAATACCTGGCACGCCTGGAACTAGACACCACTGGCGAATGGGCGCTGGTCAATGGTGGCGTGAATGCAGGCCTTGACGTATCCATTTTTGCCGCCCAGATAAACAATGCGGACCCCATCGCACTTGGCAGCACTGTATCGGGCGTCTTGACAAATGCCGCTCCTGCCCAAGCCTTCACTTTTGACGCGACGGCGGGCACGACAATCAACGTGGATATGCGCGCCCAGTCCGGTAGTCTGGACACTTACCTCGTCTTGCTTGGCCCAGACCGTATCCCATTGGCCAGCAATGATGATGCCGAGGGCAGCACCAACTCACGCATCACCCGGAATCTCGTAGTGGACGGAACCTATACCATACTGGCCACCCGTTATGGGCTGACCATCGGGGGTACGGAAGGCGAGTTCAACCTGACCTTAACCGCCGAAGACGCGACCGTTGATCTTGGAACGGGAACCGGCGAAGGCACTGAAGCTACCACCGCCGACACAGCATTCCCGGATGGATCAATCGAAGTCAAGCTCGAATGGGCGACTAATGCCGATTTGCAGCTACAAGTTCGTGATCCAAACGGCGACACAGTCTATGACGACATTCCCATCATCCAGAGTGGCGGTATCCTGGAGTCCGCCGGGAATATCGGCTGCCAGGAGACAACTACCTCACCCGTGTCGTACATTTACTGGCCGGTGAATCGGTTGCTGCCGGGAACGTATGAGGTGGAAGTCTGGTATCAAAATACATGTGGTGATAACACACCGGTCAACTTTGGTCTGGCCGTCGAGGTGCAAGGTCAAACGGTGTTCAACACGTCGCAACCGGCCAGCCCCAATTCACACTACATGATCACGTTCACAGTCAACGCCGATGGAACCGCAGTAGCGGGGCCGGGAGGCTTCTTCTCGATGGCGAATGCCAACACACTGAACTACCAGAGTGCCCTGGGCAGTGCCACCCCGATCACATATGGGCAAACGGTTTCTGGCAGCATCACAGACCAACGCCGCTTTGTCGTGTACTCCTTCGAGGGGCAGCAGGGCGACATCATCACCATTGGCATGGATGCCAGCGGAGGCACCCTTGATCCTGCACTGTATCTCATCTCCCCTGAAGGCATTCAGGTGGACTATAACGACGATGTGACGCCCGGCGAGAATCCAAACTCGGTAATCGAAAAGGCGACGCTGGCATCGGCGGGTACGTACTACATCATCGCCACCCACTACGGTCTGAATTTCGGCGGCACGCAGGGGACTTATAACTTGACCCTTGTGCAAGATTAGTCGCCACGCACAATTCCTCTGTAACAGGTGCCCGCAGTGTTCGCTGCGGGCATTTGCTTTTCCCCGGCGTTTGACGTTTTAGAACATCCGTGCTATGATCTGAACATCAGCCGTTTATCTCTGGGTCTCATCAGAGATCAGTGTATGGAGTGCGGACTATGGTGGACAAATCGCGCCAAAAGGCCCTTGACAACACCTTAACCGAACTGACAAAACGCTTTGGTGACGGCATAATCATCCGTTTGGGTGATGCATCACACCTGGAGGTTGATGTTATCCCCACCGGTTCACTGGCGTTAGACCTGGCACTCGGCGTAGGGGGCATTCCGCGCGGGCGAGTAACGGAGATCTACGGGCCAGAAAGTTCAGGCAAAACAACCCTGTGCTTACACGTAATTGCTGAAGCTCAGGCATTGGGTGGCGTGTGTGCATTTGTGGACATGGAACACGCCCTCGATCCAATTTATGCGGCACGCCTGGGGGTGGATACTGACAACTTATATATTTCTCAACCAGACACGGGCGAACAGGCTCTCGAAATCACCGAAGCTCTGGTACGTAGCGGCGCGCTTGATATCATCGTGATCGATAGTGTGGCTGCCCTTGTGCCACGCGCCGAACTCGAAGGAGAAATGGGGGACAGCCATATGGGGCTGCAGGCGCGTCTAATGAGTCAGGCATTGCGAAAACTTTCCGGCGCGATCAAGCAATCAAATACCGCCGTATTGTTTACGAATCAGCTACGCGAAAAAATCGGCGTCATGTTTGGCAACCCAGAAACGACCACGGGCGGGCGTGCCTTGCGCTTCTATGCCAGCGTCCGCATCGACATCCGGCGCATTCAGGCTATCAAGCTGAAAGATGAAATCATTGGCAACCGCACGCGCATCAAGATCACAAAAAACAAGGTGGCTCCTCCCTTCCACACCTGCGAAGTTGATCTCATGTATGACGAGGGCTTCAGCAGGGAAAGCGACATCCTCGATCTCGGCGTCGAAGCTGGCATTATCGAAAAACGCGGGGCTTTCTACCGCTACAACGACGGGTTAATCGGGCAGGGGCGCGAGAACGCCAAGCAGTACTTGCGCGAGAATCCTGATCTAGCCTATGAATTGGAAATGCTGATCAGGGAATCGCACGGCATCATCGCGCTACCCAGCACCGATGATGCAGAGGAAATGGAGCTGGTTCTCGAAAAAGCATAGTTCGGTTTTGTATCGCGCTCACTAAACCGTTAAAGTCGTAGCAGGTTGCGGTATTTCACGCCTGTTCGAACCCAAAGCCTCCGAACCGGCACTCATCTGACGCGCCTTCCACGAGACTCTCTGCAGAGTCAGTCCCCGCGCGACATTTGCCCCCTTCCCGGTTGCATTACATAACACTGGACAATCTGACTGCGCCCCTAGCTGGATGGATCGCCTGCCCCACCCACTGCATGATAAACACCTGCATATTGCCAACGTCACAAACACTTTCGTATAATCGGCAAACTCAGCACGGACAAAATGCAATCAAAAGGAAGACTTCATGGTAGAGCAAACACCTGAGACCACACCGGATCATCCCAGCCCCGTCTCTCTCCGAGCGGACACAGTCGAAGCTTCACCTTTGACCCCGCTGACCCCGCCGCCAGCAGCACACCGAGGATTTCTCATCTTTGGAACTGTCGTAATCGTGTTTCTGGTTGCCATTGTGCTCATCTTCGCCAGCGGTTCCCGCAACGAGTCTCTAAGCGAAGACGAGGTTCGAAGCATTGTGGAAGAAGTTGTAGGAACTCAGGTAGCGGCCTTGCCTATACTTTCAGACGGCGGTGGTTCATCCGTTGTCATTGGGGCAGTTCAACAACTGGTTGACCAGGCTGTCGGCACCCAGGTGGCCCGCCTACGTCCGACCAACACTCCGGTTCCACCAACGCCCACAGTGATTCCACGTGGCGTGGCGGAGGAAGATGACATGTTTTTGGGTCCAGATAACGCATCCGTCGTCATTGTGGAATTTTCGGACTTCCAATGCGCATTCTGCGGTCGATGGTTCAGCGAAACATTGCCCAAAATCCTCGAAAAATATCCCGATGAGGTCAAATTCGTCTATCGCGACTTCCCAATTTTTGGCGAGGAGTCGCTACGGGCCGCAATGGCCACTGAGTGTGCCGAAGAACAGGGCCGATTCTGGGGAATGCATGACAGGCTATTCACACGGTTGGTCAACCGTGAAGATACCGACCTCTCAGAAGAATCACTGATTAGTTTTGCTGATGAGCTGGGCATGGACACACGCAGCTTTGGTGAGTGTTTGACAAGCCAGCGTTACCGCGATGAAGTCCTGCTGGACTTTCAGGCGGCAGAAGCCTACGGTCTTCGGGGAACCCCTGGCTTCGTAATAAACGGGGTCGTGTACTCTATCGGCGCACAACCATTCGAAGTCTTCGACCGGATCATCGGGCAGGAACTCGCCCGTTCGGAAAGCTAACCCATCAAAACGTGGGGCTACTTCAACCGGTGGCGCGTTCGTTGCCCATGTTCCTATTACCGAAACTCAATAGAATGCACGCCAAACATCATAACATCCTGAACCCACCGTTGACCCTCTGTTAAGGAAAGGGTATAATCCGCCCGGTCACATTAGAGACTCGCCGGTGACACACACACCGGCACGGAAATTCGGAATTTAAGGAGCACGCCCCATGGCTACCAACAACCCGGCACCCACCACCATCGATGAAATCAAACCCAAGATGGAACTAACAGGTGTTGTCAAGAAGATCGACCTGTATGGCGCTCTGGTCGACATTGGAATCGGACGCCTGGGCCTGCTCCACATTTCGCAGCTATCCCAAGAGCATGTCAAGAATGTATCTGACGTCCTGAACGAGGGTGATGAGATTACAGTATGGGTTCAGGACGTGGATCGGAAAAAGGGTCGCATCAACCTTACAATGCTCAAGCCCCCTGCCCTTGGTTGGAATGAGATCGCCGTCAACAATGTGTACAAGGGTGAGGTCGTACGCGTGGAGAAATTCGGAGCCTTTGTTGATATCGGGGCCGAACGTCCTGGGTTGGTCCATGTCTCCGAGCTGGCTGTTGGCTACGTGGGCGATCCGTCGGAGGTTGTGAGCGAGGGGAGCGAGATCGAAGTCAAGATCATTGGCGTCAACCGCCGGAAGAAACAGATCGACATGAGTGTGCGCGCCCTCGCAGAACCCGCGATTACTCCTGCCGAAGAAGAAGATAACGAAGAAATGCCTACAGCCATGGAGTTAGCTCTGCGCCAAGCTCTGGAAGGCTCTGGTATGAGCATTCCGGCACGCCAATCAAAGAACAAGCGGCGCAGCAAAAAGAACAAGCGGCGCACGGAACGCGAAGACATCTTTGCCCGCACGCTCCAGCAGCACGTGCAAGAGTAGTACTCACAAGCGCTATTGAAACGGGCGGCACTATCCTCGATGCCGCCCGTTTTTTCATTTCAATTTTACCCACACTCACTGGCGAAGCGGTTGCAAAAAAGCATAGAGGCGATAGATTCCAACCCCCAGCAACAAAGAAATCACAACGAACGAAGCCACGCACCACTGGCACCATTTATCGAGCACTGCACCCTCAATATAGGTCAGATAGGTCTGGAAGAGAACACCGAACAACGCCATACTGACCACGGCCGTTCGCCCATAAGCCGCCAGCAATGCAACCTGATCTTCAAGGAGCAGAACCGCAAGGATGGCCACATACCCGGCCAGCCCTAACAACGCCACCGGAATGCCAAAAGTTTCGGCATAGGCGCTATCCTGAACTGCCGAACAGTCGATTTTTCCTACATCGACGCATGCAGTTTCGTTATCGGTCACCTCAGCCCAGGCCATATAACCGGCCACCAGCATCCCTATAAATGCCAGCATTATCGCAAAAACACGCCACCCATCAAATGTCGCTACGGGGGCAACCAGGTCAGCTTTACGGGTCTTTACCGTTTCCACAGGGCTACATCCTCCAGGTTCGCATGAAATTCAATGCACTACCGATTCACTTTTCGTGTAAAATATACCTCAAAAGCAATGAAATGCACCTCTGAGATCAGTCAAAATCTGCATAGCACGCATATGCACGCAACATTGCATCATCGCTTACCGACAGTTATACTTGTGATTATATAGAGAACCTGGGTCGCAAAGGTAGCACGCATGCAAACAACGGCCGTGGATATCTCTGGCATTTTCGAGGCTCTTCCGGAGCTATCGCGAAACGATCGCGCATTGATCGAGCGAGCGTTTTTGTGCGCCGCCAAGGCACACGAAACACAACGTCGGCTCTCTGGGCAGCCCTTTATCGTGCACTGCGTAGCCGTAGCCCAGATCCTGGCTGACATGAAACTTGATGCCACGACCATTGCAGCAGCATTGTTGCATGATGTCGCCGAAGACACCAAAGTGTCCCTCGAAGACATCGAAAAGGAATTTGGCCCCAAGGTCGCCGAATTGGTGGCTGGTGTCACCAAGTTGAAGAAACTCCCAACGGATGTTGATTCCATGCACGGGGGCAAAGCCGGCGACCGTGAAATGGAATTCCTGCGCAAGATGTTCCTGGCGATGGGGTCGGATTTCCGAGTTATCCTCATCAAACTGGCCGATCGTCTCCACAATATGCGGACGCTGGGGCACATGCCGCACCATAAGCGGATCCAGAAATCTAAAGAAACGCTCGAAATCTTCGCTCCCATTGCTAACCGTCTGGGCATCTGGCAAATCAAATGGGAATTGGAAGATTTGGCATTCCGATATCTGGCCCCGCAACAATACCGCGAGATCGCTTCGCAGATTGACGAACGTCGCTCCGACCGCGAAGCCTACCTAAAGCGCACAACCTCCTATATCCAGGAACAGTTCGCCCGTGAAGGCTTGAAGGCAGATGTTAGGGGCCGCCCCAAACACATTTATAGCATCTATCGCAAGATGGAGCGTAAAAATCTGCCTTTCAACCAGATCTACGATATCCGTGCGATCCGGATTATTGTGGACAATGTTTCCCAGTGCTATCAGGCATTGGGGATCATTCACAACATTTTTCACGCGATCCCCGGCGAATTCGACGATTACATTTCATCGCCGAAGGAAAACTCCTATCGCAGTCTACATACGGCGGTTCTGGATAAAGAAGGCAAAACGCTCGAAATACAGATTCGCACCCACGAAATGCACGAAGATGCCGAATATGGCATTGCCGCCCACTGGCGCTATAAAGAAGGGCGTTCTCCCAATGGGCAGAAAAATGCATTTGACCGCCGTCTTGAGCGTATCCGCCGCATGATGGACGACGTGCAGGAAACGGGAGAAACCGACGCCAACGGCTTCGTCAAGGGCATGTTGGAGCAGATCAGCCCGGATCGTATCTACGCCTTCACCCCCAAGGGTGATATCATCGATCTGCCTGAGGGTGCCACCCCCATTGATTTCGCCTACTACGTGCATACCGAAGTGGGCCACCGCTGCCGGGGAGCAAAGGTTAATGGGCGGCTTGTATCTCTCGATTACCAGCTTAAGAATGGTGACCGCGTAGAGATTACGACAGCCAATCGCGGCGGCCCAAGCCTCGACTGGCTCAACGCCGATCTGGGCTTTGTCAAAACAACCCGTGCCCGCAACAAGATCAAGCAATGGTTCCGAAAACGTGAGCGCGAAAACGCCATTTCCGCCGGAAAGGAAGTCCTGGACCGTGAACTGCGCAAAATCGGCTTGAGCGCAATGTCACGTGATGACATCGCGATTCAACTTGGTTATTCACGCGCTGAAGAGTTGATGGCGGCTATCGGGTACGGTGAGATCACCGGCGCACATATCAGCTTACGTCTGCTCGAAGCCGAGCACCAAACCGGGGAAATGGCTGCCCTCGAAGCGACCGTCACACGCAAAGACGAGCCGGTCAAGATCGAGGGAATGCGAATCGACGAAACAGGCGGCTTGCTGGTAACACTAGCTCGCTGCTGCAACCCCACGTACGGTGACGAGATTACCGGCTTTATCACACGCGGCAAGGGCATTACCGTCCACAGAGCGGATTGCAAAAACGTCCTCAATACCAACGAGCCGGAACGGATTATTAACGTCACGTGGCCGCCAGAAGCAGAGCAAAGCTTCCCCGTCCCGGTACTCATCGTCGCCTATGATCGTGAAGGACTCATGCGAGATATCGGCGCAGTGATCGCAGATGAAAAAATCAGCATGTCCAATGTCAATATCAGTACACGGCAGAATATCGCCACATTTGAGCTAACGATGGAAATCCATGACCTGACTCAGTTGACCCGAATCCTGGCCAAGCTCGAACGGTTGCCCAATGTGGTAGAAGCATTCCGCCGCACCGCTTGAGTTGGCCCCCCACCTTAAGGAATTGCTCCTCATGAACTCTCGTTTGCTCGCAATCGCTCTATGCGTTGCGATGCTTTTTATCGCGGGCGTCGCTTGTGCCACCTTCCGCGCTCCGGGTGATCCCGCTCCGACACGCCCGCCGACGGAAACTCGTGCGCTAACACCCTCACCTGAGCCAACAGCATCGCCAACGCCTACGCTGACGATTACAGGAACTCTAACGTCAACGCCTGGGGCAACGCATACGCAAACCGTGCGCCCAAAGGCCTCCCCCCGTTTGCATACATCGACCCCCACCAACACCCCACCTTTCCCCCAGTAATCCCCGCTACCACTACGGTAGTGTCGGTTCTATGTCAAAGTGCCGTCGCTTCTCCTTGAGCAGAACAGGGTAAGTTGTGGCTTTTCCCTTATTCGTGTATAATGCAACCAATAAAGTTCATAAGTATTGTCCTATAACAAAACAACCAGCAATATGTTGTCCAAAGACAGTAGGCCATATTTTGTGGATGGGATGTAATACCATGAAAACTCCCGAAGTGTTCGCGCAGGCGAAAGAGCAGCTACAGAATTTGCCGGGCAATGCCTCGCTGGCAATCCTTCATCCCGATTTTCACGGCCAGAATCGCCTACTTACATTGTTGCTGTCGGCCCCGGCAGTGAAGACGATTTTCCTTGCCATGCCTGAACCGGGACTATCCCTGCAAAGACTCCTTCAACTCCTCCATGAAGCCGTGGAGACCCAACTCGGCACCTCCGCCCCCGCCTTCAATTCAGCCGAAGATGCAGTTAAAGCACTGGCAGCAATCGCGAGGGAGCAAGGGCCTGTCAACCTGATTCTCAGTGCGTTCGATCTGGCTGATCAAGACGACGTCGCACCGTTGATCCAGGCCATGGTTGAATCATTCCCCCAGGGTTCACGCATCATACTTGGAACACGCGAATTGCCAACGAAGCTATTTTCTAGCCGCAAACTTCGTGAAAAAACGACCATTATCCCTGTGAATCCGGACAAGATGATATTGGACTATGCTGGCACGTCCGGCAAAACCATACTTGAAGTCCGGGCTTTAGGGCCAGGGCGAGTCCTGATTGATGGACGTCTGATTGATTATTGGGACGGGATTCTGCCGCGCACCTTGTTTTTCTATTTCGTCGACCGGGGTATGACGACACGTGATGAGATTTTCCGAACGTTCTGGCCCAATTTGAACACGCGCGAAGCCACGAACGTTTTCCATGTAACGAAGCGCAAAATCAGCGAAATATTGGGGACTGATCTAACCGTTTACTGGTCGGGGTTCTACCGAATCTCTCCCGAGCTGGAACTGCATTATGATGTCATCAAGTTCGCCGAGGCGGTGCAAAACGCCGCAGTCGCCAACGATGAAGAAGCACTTGTCCTGCTTCATAACGCCATCGATCTCTATCGCGGACCGTTCCTCAGCACAATGGAACAAACATGGATTGAGCGCCGCCGTTCAGAACTCGCCTCGAACTACGCTGAGGCGTTGGCCGGTTTGGCCCGCATCTACTCGATTCAGGATGATCCGCTGAATGCGCTGGGATTCCTGCTGCGAGCCTCGGCGGCCAATCCCCAGCGAGAAGACTTGGTGCGATCGATCATGGAACTGTACCAGGCGATGGGTCAGCCAGCGGAGGCCCTTGAAGCCTATAACAGGCTTTGTGCCGAGTTACAAAGCACACTGGGCGTTACACCGGGTCCACAAACACAGCAACTGGCCGACAAGATTCGCGCATCAGCTTGAGCACCAACTTGGTTCCACAGCCTCATGCCCCGGCACGAATCCAAGGGGCATGTTTATTACAGGTGGTTGAACCGGCCATATAATAAGCGACTGGTAACTTACTCCCTGCGTCAGGTCACCGCTCATCACTTTTCTTGCCGGAACCTACAAACCCCGTCCAACCAATACCCCAACAAACAAAGACATCAACCCAATACCGGTCTGCACCAGCACATTTCCGGTTGCCATTAACCACTGGGCTTCCTGGACAAAACCACCGGTATCAAAAATAAAGGCCGAGAAGGTGGTGAATGCCCCCATGAACCCGCCCAGCATGACTATCCGTGTCTCCTGGCTAATGAGCAACCGTTCGTCGGCCAATGCCCACACAAAGCCAAACAAGAAGCATCCTATGATGTTGACAAACAACGTCCCCCAGGGAAGATCACCCCCCACGAGACGCTGAACCATTCCCCCCAGCCCATAACGAGCCAGCGTGCCTAGCGCTCCAGCAAGCCCAATAAGCACCAGCCGTTGAATCATGAACGTCAGTTGATCCTTTCATGCAATCTCAAACCCAAAGGCTGCCTGTGGTCTTGCAGGCAGCCTCCAAAAGGATACACACCATGCTGGTATGGTGTCAAGCGTTGTATCTGCTACTCGTCCGCCTCACAATCAGGCGGCTCGATGCGCGGCTGCAAGCGCACGACCGCCTCCACCACTTCGTTGATACGCGACATCGAAATCACAGAGTCGCCCTTGGTATTGCGCCCAACCTGGGGCGCAAGGCTAATCCGCATATACTTGGCTTTCCCCCGGTTCGTTACCACAACTATGTTGTCATCGGGACGGCCAACCGTCGCTGTTGCCAGCCCGTCGGAATCTTTGGGCAACTTCATCGTAATAACCCCCTGCCCACCACGGCCCTGGACAGGATACTCGGTCACGGGTGTACTCTTCGCCACACCCGTATCTGTGCACACCCACACATTGGCGCGATCGTCAGCAATTCCGACTCCGACAACATGATCGCGCTGTCCCAGCAGTTTAACCGCACGCATCCCCCCCGCGCCCAATCCTGTTGGGCGAACCTGGCCTACTTTGAAGCGAATGGCCTGCGCTTGGAAGGTCACGACAACGAGCTGGTCATCATCCGTAACGTACCCAACCCAAACCAGCCGATCCGCAGGCTCAATGTCCATAAACTTAAACGGCCTTGCCACCATTCCCGGCAAATCTTCGAGGCGCAACCGCTTCACTTCGCCCAGCCCGCTAATGGCCACAAGATAACCATCGTTGAGGCCCGGAGGCAGGGATAACGCACACGTGATCTCGTCCTCAGCGGTAAACGAACACAACGCGGCATAGTGCGATCCCTGTTCGGGATCATCCGACTGCTGCAACAGTTTCACCGGCACTGTCGCTGCCATTCCGTCAGCCGTGAACAAATAAAGCGCGTGCGTCGTATTGCTTGCGAGCATGGCCAATGGCGGATCCTTGATCTCAGTGGTAACGCGGGGGGCGACATCATCAAAAGTACGGCTGAGCAACCCGCCGCTTGTAACAGTAACCCACGTATCCTCATTCGGCCCCAGGAAATCATCTGCCTTGATATCGCCAGCCGGCCCGTGATAAATCGCGGTTCGGCGTGGATCGGCGTACTTGGCGCGAATTTCGGTCAACTCGCGAGCCACCTCCATCCGCATCATCTTGGGGCTGGCCAGTAACGCTTCGAGCATTTTGATCAGGTTGCGCTTTTCTTTGTATTCTTCCTCCAGCTTCCGGCGTTCCAACGCCGCCAGCCGCCGGAGCTGCATTTGGAGAATGGCTGTTGCTTGCTCATCGGAGAGCCTGAACCGTTTCCGGAGGTTATTGTGAGCCGTTTCGGCGGTGCGAGATCGCCGGATCGTCTCGATTATTTCATCCAGATTATCGAGCGCCGTCAACAAGCCTTCGAGAATATGAGCACGCTCACGGGCCCGCGCCAGATCGAATTCGCTGCGCCGGCGAATCACTTCTAAGCGGTGTTCCAGATAAACCCGCAATGCTTGTTTCAGGCTCAGGCGGCGTGGCTCACCATTGACGAGCGCCAGCATGATGATGCTGAACGTGCTCTCTAGCGGCGTATACTTGAACAAGGCAGAGAGTACGTCCATCACATCAACGGTTCGCGTCACATCAATCACGATGCGCAGGCCGTTGCGATCGCTCTCGTCACGCAGATCGGCGATCCCTTCAATCCTGCCGTTTTGAACCAGATCAACGATACGTTCGATCAAGCTGGTCTTGTTTGTCTGGTAGGGAATTTCACTGACAATAATGCGGTTGCGTCCGCGGCCAAGCTCTTCGATGTGCACCTTTGCACGAACCCTGATCTTCCCGCGCCCGGTGGCATATGCTGCCCGCAACAGGTCTTCGCCTGACCCGTTATCATGGGTATACACGACGCCGCCTGTAGGAAAGTCTGGCCCCTTAATAAACTGCATTAGCTCCGGCACACCAACATCATCGAGCTTTTCCCAGTTGTCCAGCATAAACACGAGCGCATCACATACTTCGCCCAAGTTATGTGGCGGAATGCTGGTTGACATGCCAACAGCAATGCCAGACGCGCCATTGACAATCAAATTGGGGAAATTGGCAGGGAGCACGGCGGGTTCAACCAATGTGCCATCGAAATTCTCAGCAAAATCCACTGTGTCTCGCTCAATATCGGACAGCAAGTCCGCACCGATGGACGCTATCCGCGCCTCTGTGTACCGCATGGCCGCCGGGGCATCTCCGTCAATACTCCCAAAGTTCCCCTGCCCGTCTACCAGCTCGTAGCGCATGGCGAAATTCTGGGCCATCCGCACCATCGCATCATAAACGGCCATGTCGCCATGCGGGTGATATTTGCCGAGCACTTCACCCACGATACGCGCGCTTTTCTTATAAGCTGTACCAGGCCGTAAACCCATATCGTACATCGCGTACAATATACGACGATGCACAGGCTTTAAGCCATCACGGGCATCTGGCAGCGCTCGCGATACAATCACGCTCATCGCGTAATCCAAATAGGATTCCTGGAGTTCCTGATTTATGTCTCGCTGCCGAATCAAACCGATGTCCATCGCAAACCCGCCTTGTCCGTCACGCAGATACTCCGCGAATGATTACTGATCATCCCTGGTTGAAGTCAATTGAACGCCGAGTAAGTTTAAGGAATCCGACCAGGTCTGTCAACGTCCCGCACGTGCAGCGATCACGCCGCCCAAACCAAGTGTCGAACAAACGTTCTCTTTCATTATAGCTCAAGAGATTTTATGGCGCTAATTGCGCTTAAGCTGCGATCAATCGTGCCTCAGATCCACCTGATCCAGGCAAAGTGGATCTGGTCTGTGGCCCGAATTATGGTATATTGTATAGTTGTTGATCGAAAAGTTGTGTGTAGCTCACCAGTACGATGGGGCCAATAGCGTCGCGGAGCAGCGGCGTTATATTTTGGGCGCACCAAGGATAACAAGGACATGACTACAGACACTCAAGCGTTGGCGTCAGACCATATCACGCTAAGCCGTGACTTAGGTCTTCTTGACATCGCCATGATCGGCGTTGGCGCTATGATCGGGGCCGGTATCTTTGTATTGACCGGCGTCGCAGCAGGTGAAGCCGGTCCGGCTTTGATTCTCGCATTTCTGCTTAATGGCATTGTCACCACCTTCACCGCCATGGCCTATGCCGAGCTTGGCTCAGCCTTCCCAGAAGCTGGCGGGGGATACCTGTGGGTTAAAGAAGGGCTGGGCGGTGCAAACGGTTTCTTGTCCGGCTGGATGAGCTGGTTCGCTCATGCCGTTGCGGGTAGTCTCTATGCTCTTGGTTTTGGACATTTCGCGGTTGAACTATTCATCCGCGCGGGTGTTGACATGCCCCACTTTGCGCCCAAGCTGTTTACAGCGCTGATAATCGGCCTCTTCACCTACATCAACTATCGTGGAGCATCAGAAACGGGAGCCGTCGGCAACATCATCACCATTGCCAAGGTAATTATCCTGGCCTTGTTCGTTGTCTTCGGCGTCATTGCGCTAACCAACGTAGACAACTGGTCGGCGCGTTTCACCGATGAGTTTCTCCCAAACGGCGTTGGCGGCGTTGTTATTGCGATGGGACTGACGTTCATCGCCTTTGAAGGGTATGAAATCATTGCCCAATCGGGTGAAGAAGTGGTCGACCCGCGCCGTAATATTCCGCGGGCCATATTCATCGCCATCATCGTTGTTGTTATTATCTACGTCGCAGTGGCCTTTGTCTCGATTGCCGCCATCGAAGCACCCGAAGGTATATTGCCCCATGAATTCCTCGGGGAGCAAAAAGAAAAAGCCATTGTCGAAGCAGCCGGGCAATTCATGCCCGCCGGCACCGTCCTGCTTCTAATCAGCGGCCTGGCATCCACCATGTCAGCGCTCAACGCGACCACTTATTCGTCGTCGCGTGTGTCGTTTGCCATGGGCCGCGATCATAACTTGCCTCATATCTTCGCCGAGATTCACCCCCAACGACACACACCCTATTGGGCCGTCACCATTTCCGGCATTTTCATGACTATTATGGCGTGGGCACTGCCGATTGAGGACGTAGCAGCATCCGCCGACATCATGTTCTTGCTGCTATTCCTTCAGGTAAACCTGGCGGTCATGACCCTGCGCCAGAAAATGCCCAACCTGGATCGAGGCTTCATTATCCCGTGGTTCCCTGTGGTACCGCTCATCGGCCTGTTCACAAACCTGGCATTGGCCATTTACCTGTTCACGTTCAGCCCCATTGCCTGGTATATCACGATTGTCTGGTTGGTGGTCGGGCTGCTGGCCTACTACACGCATTTCTCGAGAATTGAAGCGCTGGAGAAACCCACTGACATTTTGCACGAAGAGGTGCTTGTCTCACGCAACTATTCGGTGCTGATCCCGGTCGCCACGCAAGAACAAGCCCGCATTCTAGGCCAGATCGGGGCCTTGCTGGCAGCGCACAATGGCGGGGAAGTCCTGGCGCTTTATGTTGCCGAAGTTCCACCCCAATTATCGCTGGCGGATGGTCGCTATTTCCTCAAAGATGGGCGGCAACACCTCGAAACAGTCATTGAAGTCGCGAAGCATCGTGAGGTGCCTGTCCATACCATGATCCGGCTGGGGCGCAATGTTGCCGAATCGATACGGAAAACGGCCGCCGAGAACGCCAGTGACTTAATTGTTGTCGGGTGGCCGGGGACGACAAACACGGCAGGACGCGTGTTTGGCAGCGTGATCGATCCTATTGTCGATAACCCACCCACTGACGTTGCAGTAGTACGCTACCGCAAGCAGCGCCCGCTGCGCAGCATCCTGGTGCCTGTTTCGGGCGGCCCCAACAGCCGGCGGGCAGTGCGGCTAGCTGTGATAATGGCTTTGCAGGAGCATAGTCCCAACCCGGTGAAGATCACGCTGTTCACGGCCTTCCCCACAAAAGCGCGCGAAAGCGCAAAGGTTCGCACCCAGAAGATGCTCGACTCGCTGGCACATGAATCCCATTACCCCAACATCGAGATCAAAGCCATCGAGAATGGCAACGTTGTCGAGAGCATCCTTTCAGAAGCCGACAATCACGACCTGGTTGTAATGGGGGCGAGCGAAGAGCCGCTGTTCGAGAATATCCTAGTAGGGAACGTACCAGAGCAAGTCGCACGCCGGGCTAACGTTACGGTCATTATGGTCAAGCGACGCAGCAGCCCAGTGCATAGCTTCCTGCGGCAAACTGTGCTGGAGCCGACGACCGGTGCCAGTGTAAAGCGCGCCAACGGCAATAATAGCCCGAACGCCGACACCGGAAAATAGACTGCTCGCCCGACGATCTTCGACAGTAACCCCACTGGCATACAAGTTGCTGCTGGTGGGGATTTCTATTATCTAACACTTATTGCCCCTCACCTATCGACAAAGAGACCTGTGCTAGACTATGGGCATGAAACAAAAACACGTCGTCACCCCATTACTCATTCTACTGATCGCGTTGCTGGCGCTGACGGCATGTGGCACCAACCAGAAACCGATCCCGATCTTTGTTACCTCGACCCCACAACCAGTCACACCAACGCAGGGAGCGTTGGCATTAGCGCCACCGATGATATTACCAACGGCATCGCCAACGCCACCTGCGCCGATTGAAGCCCCTGCACCAACATCTACGCGATCGCCGAGCCTGACATACGGTCCTGTTATTGTCCCTGGCGAAACAATAGTCCTCACTACCCCAACTGGCGGGTCACCACAGCCACCCGTTACCGGACCTTTTGGTCCTATTGTTGGCCCCGATCACACGCTGGTTCCAACCGAAACCCGCCTGCCGCCGACAATGCCATCGCCCGTGCAACCAACAGCCGGGCCAAGCCCCACACCTGGGCCTGGTTTGCAAAGCGACCTGATGGGCATCCAAATCCACCCCCACATCGACAGCAGAGAATTTGATACCGTCCTGGCACACGCACGTAACCTCGGTATGAGCTGGATCAAATACCAGTTGAACTGGTCACTCCTTGAATCTGCACCGGGACAATACACAGAATTATTCTACATGCTCCGGCTGTACATCCAGGAATCGCACCGGCGGGGCTTCAAGGTCATGGTCAGTGTTGCCAAGGCCCCTGGCTGGTCACGCACACCAGGCAGTGATGGTATCATGCATTCGGACGGCCCTCCCGATGACCCGCAAGCCCTGGCACGTTTTCTTGGCGGGATGCTGGAGTCAATCGGCGTCGATGTAGCAGGCATGCCGTATATTGATGCTATCGAGGTTTGGAACGAACCCAACCTGCAGCGCGAATGGTACGGGCAACCACTTTCCGGCGAAAGTTATATGCGGTACTTTCGACCGGCCTTTTCGGCCATTCGAGAATTTTCACCACACATAACGATCATCACAGCCGCCCCTGCGCCAACCGGCGATTCGCAATGGTCAACAAACGACCGGACATGGTTACAACAGCTTTACAACGCGGGTTTGGCTCAGTACGCCGCTGACATCGCGGTTGGCGTTCACCCGTATGGCTGGGCGAATCCACCAGATGCACGTTGCTGCAGCCTGCCATCACGCGGGTGGGACGATCAACCCCAGTTTTTCTTCCTGGACACAATCGAAGACTACCGCAGCATCATGGTCGCAAACGGGCATGGCGTGGCCAAACTCTGGGCAACGGAGTTTGGATGGGCAACCTTTGAGGGCATGGTCAATGCGCAGGGGCATCGTCCCGCCGATCCGCCCGACACCCCATATTTCAGCCATATTACCCAGTGGCAGCAGGCCGAGTTTACGTTGCGGGCATTTTATTTGGCCCAAGAGCATGATTTCCTGGGGCCGATGATCTTGTGGAATCTCAACTTTGCGACCATTCCGGGAGCCGTGGATCGCTCCGATCCACAATCTGCCTATGGAACTGTTGACAGTCGCTGGCAACCTCGACCCGTTTACACAACAATTTTAAGAGCGCCAAAATCATAACGCACATGCTCATAACCAAAAAGGTGAGCACACGTTGTGTACCCACCCTTTTTCACTTCATATGGACTTCTGAGAGATACTATCCGCCGTAGTCGTCGTCTACCTTGTCTTCTTCTTCCGCAACGAGGTCGAGCGACTCCACATCATCATCGTCATCGACATGGTCATGGCTCTTGACAACTTCTTCGTCGTCTAGTTTCTCCTCATCTTCATCCAATTCTTCCTCCACGTCTTCGTCAGCACTGTCTTCAGGCTCTCCGAGTTCCGGAACACGCTCATCCTGCAGGACGTCCTCGTCTTCAATGTCGATCTCAATGTCTTCATCTTCATCGGCATTCAGCACAAACTGGGCTTCGAGTTCGTCTTTATTGACGGCGATCTCACGCTCCTGGTATGTGTGGAATCCGGTGCCTGCCGGAATGAGCTTGCCGATAATGACGTTTTCCTTCAACCCGTAGAGCTTATCGACTTTGCCCTCGATGGCAGCACCAGCCAGCACCTTGATCGTATGCTGGAAGCTCGATGCCGACAGGAAACTATCGGTCGTCAGTGCAGCCTTGGTCACACCAAGCAGAACGGGCACTGCCGCCGCCGGCTCTTTCCCTTCGGAGATGAGGCGTTCGTTCAGTTCAAGCAACTGCAGCTTGTCGATTAGCTCACCGGGCAACAGATCGCTATCGCCACTCCGTGTGATCTGAACCTTGCTCATCATTTTTCTGATGACGATCTCGAAGTGCTTATCGGCGATATTGACACCCTGGTTGCGATAAACCTTCTGAACCTCAGTCAACAGATAGAGCTGGGCGGCATCTTGCCCCAGGATTCGCAGGATACGGTGGGGGTTCTTTGAACCTTCGGTGAGCTGCTGACCTGCCGACACTTGCATCCCATCGTGGACATCTTCGAGCAGCCGGGCACTCTGCGGGATTTCGTAATCACGCACGTCTTCAATTTCATCGCGAAGGTAGATGCGCCCATCTTCGAAGTACACATCCCCCGGCTGATTCGAAATGAGCATCTCTTCACCGTCAGGCGACTCGGCCAGCACCTGGCCTTCCTTGACGCGATCACCCTCTTCGACCAACACCGTCCATCCATCTGGAATATCATGGGCTTCGCTACGCACTTCGCTGTTGATCACGCGAGCAATACGCACGCCTTCTTTTCGTAGCAAGCGCAGCGTGCCGCTGATATCCACAACGACGGCCTCACCCTTAGGCTTCTTGCGGGCCTCAAACAACTCCTCGACACGAGGCAGACCACTGGTAATGTCCCCGACGCCACTGGATGCCACACCACCTGTATGGAACGTTCGCAGCGTGAGCTGGGTTCCAGGCTCGCCGATGGACTGGGCAGCCACAATGCCAACTGCGGTTCCAATCTCAACCATTGCACCGCGCCCCAGGTCGCGCCCGTAGCACAACGCGCAAACGCCGTGAATGAGCGAACAAGTCATCGGGCTACGTACATAGACGTATTCGATCACCTCGCGCTCAAGCGCTTCGACGATTTCCTCGTTGATCATCTCGTTCCGATCAACAAGCAACTCGCCCGTTTCAGGATGAACCACCGGACGCGCAGCCACGCGCCCAACCAGCCGTTCACCAAACGTTTGTCCTGCCACGTCAGCTTCAGGCACCGGAATTCCACGAGCATCCTGGTTGTTCGGATGGGCGGGGTTCAGGATGCGAATACCGGCTTTCGTACCGCAGTCCTCGCGGTTCACAATCATATCTTGCGCCACGTCCACCAACCGGCGTGTCATGTAGCCAGCGTCAGCCGTTCGAAGCGCCGTGTCTGCCAGCCCCTTTCGAGCGCCGTGCGTGGAAATGAAGTACTCCAGCGCAGTCAAACCCATGCGGAAATGGCTTTTGATGGGCAAGTCAATGATGCGCCCCGATGGATCAGCCATCAGCCCACGCATACCAGCTAGCTGGGTAATGGGGCCGAAGCCACCCTTTGTTGACCCGGACAGGGCCATTACGGCAATCGGGCCAAATGGGTCGAGGGTATCGCTGATTACGTTCTTCAGGTCACCTTTCGCCCGGTTCCAGCTATCAATTGTAATCTGGTACCGTTCTTCCTCCGTGAGCAACCCGCGACGGAAGTCACGTTGCGCCGTTTCAACCGTCTGTTGCGCCTCATTGAGGATGGTCTCGCGTTCGTCTGGCACAGTGAGGTCTGATACGGCGATAGTCGTACCCGATACGGTTGCGTAGTGGAAGCCGATATTCTTGATGGCGTCCACGACCTCGGTGGTCATGTCCGAACCATATCGCTGGTGCACGCGAGCGACGAGCTTTTGGAGACTCTTCTTAGAGAGCGTGTCCTGCACAAAACGCATCTCGTCCGGCAGAATCCGGTTGAACAACGCACGCCCGACAGTCGTGATCTCCGGTTCCGGCTGTGGGGGACGATCGGGATCATCATAGTAGTTGCCGAGAAGAATCGGCGTGTGCAAATCTACGATTCCCAGGCCGTACAGGTACTCGACCTCGTCCATATCGACGACCAGACGGCGCTCGCCCAAGTTCGCCAGCGCCAGCGGCACATCAGGGTTGTGACGCAAGAACTGGTTTATCTCATAGCCATTGTGCACCGCTGCATCGAATTCCCCGTTCAGCAACCCTTCGACGAGTAAATCGAACGCCTTGACCTTGCGCCCATTAACCATCGAATCCTTGAGCACGACCATGTCGTTGACGTAGTCGAGTTCGCGGTATTCGACCTGGCGCAACCCCGCTGAGTTATCGATGACACCAACGCGGTAACCGCCCTGCTTCAAGGAATCCCAGGAACGAAACTCCTCTGCGCGATCAGCCAGGCAGATGATCTCCGCCGTCGGGTCCATAGTCAGATAATAGTTACCCAGCACCATATCCTTTGACGGGGCGACAACTGGTGACCCGTCCGCTGGCTTCAACAGGTTCTTGGTACTGAGCATCAGTTCGCGGGCCTCACGGACGGCCTTTTCGCTCAACGGTATATGGACCGCCATCTGGTCACCGTCGAAGTCTGCGTTGAAAGCAGCGCACACGAGCGGGTGAATCTGGATTGCCTTACCCTCGACGAGTTGAGGCTCGAAGGCCTGGATACCCAAACGGTGCAGAGTCGGCGCGCGATTGAGTAACACCGGGCGCTCTTTGATCACCTCTTCGAGCACTTCCCACACTTCAGGTCGCTCGCGCTCGATGATGCGCCGTGCGCCTTTCACATTGCTGGCATACTTGTACTGCACCAGCCGGCTGATAACAAACGGGCGGTATAGTTCGAGCGCCATGATCTTGGGCAACCCGCACTGGTGGAGTTTCAGCTTCGGACCGATAACGATCACCGAACGGCCCGAATAGTCCACGCGCTTACCCAGCAGATTGCGACGGAAACGGCCCTTCTTGCCCTTGAGCATATCACTCAGCGACTTGAGTTCACGGCGACCACGCCGGCTCAAAGCCTTGCCGCGCTGGCTATTGTCAATCAGGCTATCGACCGCTTCTTGCAGCATACGCTTTTCGTTGCGGACGATAACATCAGGTGCACCCAGCTCTAACAGGCGCCTGAGACGATTGTTGCGGTTGATCACCCGCCGGTACAGATCGTTCAAGTCGGATGTCGCAAAGCGTCCGCCGTCGAGCTGCACCATCGGACGCAAGTCCGGAGGAATCACGGGCAGCACCGTCAAGATCATCCACTCTGGACGGTTGCCACTCTTCATCAAACTCTCAACGACGCGCAACCGCTTCGTCGCCTTCTTACGGCGCTGTTTGCTGCGTGTTGTGCGGACTTCGTTCCACAATTCGCTGGCCAGCTTTTCCAGGTCCATATGCTTGAGAATTTCCAGGAAAGCCTCGGCCCCCATATTCGCCTTGAATACCTGGCCGTACTTTTGCTTGAGTTCGCGATACCTCGGCTCGCCCAAGAATTGAAGCTCCCCGAGCGACTGTAATTCGTCACGGGCTTCGGCATAAGCCGCATGCAAACGGGCAAGACGCCGCTCAAGCTGAACCTGGATGTCCTGAATTTCGCCTGCCGTCTCGCTCGTATGCTCCTCTGCCCGAGCCCCCATCTGGTCAAGCTCAATCTGGCGGCGTTGTTCGATATCTTCTTCTATCTGACTCAGACGCTCTTTGGCAGCTTCCTGAACTGCCTGGAGCAAGCTGTTATCAACAACATCTCCCTCGACGGCAATTAATACGCCGGCTGCCTCAAACGTGAGGTCGGACTGAAGTGTCTGGCCCATCTGCGCTTCAATGCGGTCCTGCAAAACCTGTGCTTCAGCCATGACACTTTCGGACAGGCGCGCTTGTTCGTCATTGAAGTGCTGGTTGATCTCACTCACACGCGCTTCAAGATCGGAAAGATGTTCTGCTCGCTCCGACTGAATAACGGCTTGCTGATCCTCGTAATCTGCGCGAATCGCTGCTTCTTGCTGGGCCAGGTCCTCATCCAGACGCTTGAGCGCCTTTTGACGGGCTTCCTCATCAACGTGTGTGATCACGTACTGCGCAAAGTACAGCACGCGGTCCAGGTTGCGACGGCTCACATCGAGCAAGATGCCCAGGTAACTGGGTACGCGACGTGTGTACCAGACATGCGCCACGGGAGCAGCCAACTCGATATGCCCCAGGCGCTCGCGGCGTACCGAAGATCGGGTGACTTCAACACCGCACTTATCACACACAATCCCTCGGTAGCGTACGTTCTTATACTTGCCGCAGTAACACTGGTAGTCCTTCGTCGGCCCAAAGATGGCCTCGCAGAACAACCCGTCTTTCTCCGGACGCAAACGGCGATAGTTGATCGTCTCCGGCTTGGTGACTTCTCCGTATGACCACGAACGAATCTGTTCTGGAGATGCCAAACTGATACGCAATGCGCTAAAGTCTTTCGCCTCCAAGGCGTGCCTCCTGTGCGCTCGGGTTACGTTATCCTACTGGCGTGTTTTTCAACAAATGTGCTGGTAAATACGCTTGTTAGCGCGGAGTGTAAAACCGATAAAAGCCCAGTTCCGTGAACACCTACAGACAAGCAAAAACAGCGCATGAAACACACGTTCCAGCGCTCCGTCAACGTCCCGCAGCAAAGGCTGGGCTGTACATTACATTCACCGGCCAATACTCGCTGTACCCAACCTGCGGGTCACTAGCAGGTTTCACCATCATAACTGGCGTAGCGACAACTGGGGCGTGTGAAAGGCTTTCCCCACACCGCCGCAATTGCCAAAGCCTAAGCATATCAGATATTGGCGTGCTTTTCAATGGCGACTCTGTGCTTTTTCAGATTTTGGTGGCTCCGACCCAGGAAACTACCGCCGCTATTGTACCACGAGTCCGGCTTATCCGTACAGAATTTTCTGTCAGGCGGGCTGAGGCAGCAGTATCGCCCTGAATACGCCCCACCGTGCCATACTCCATCTCACAACACACTCCCCATCACTTGCCACTCAGCTAAAGCCACGCAAAAAGGGATGCGCTGGTTTGTGTGCCTTGTAACCCTAGGTTTCCGCCCCGACCGTCGATTCGAGATAGGCCTCCATGAAGGGGTCCAAATCACCGTCAAGTACCGCCTGCGCGTTTCCAGTTTCGTACCCGGTGCGCAAATCCTTCACCATTTGGTACGGATGCAACACGTAAGATCGAATCTGATTCCCCCACCCTGCGCTCACATGCTCGCCCTTAAGTTCGCCCAATTCCTCTTCCTGTTTCTGGCGTTCCAGGTCAAGCAGCCGCGTTTTCAGCACCTGCATCGCGCGCTCTTTGTTTTGCGTCTGACTGCGCTCATTCTGGCAACTAACCACAATCCCTGTGGGCACATGGGTAATGCGAATTGCGGTTTCGTTTTTCTGCACATTCTGACCACCAGCGCCACTGCTGCGGAAGGTGTCGATCTGCAAGTCTTTCTCCTCAATCACAATATCGACATCCTCTTGAACATCGGGCCAAACTTCAACCAGGCAGAAGGACGTATGCCGCCGGTGATTGGAGTCAAATGGACTCAACCGCACCAGGCGGTGCACACCTCGTTCCGAACGCAAACGGCCATAGACGTAATCGCCCTGGATGGACAATGTCGCGCTCTTAATGCCCGCTTCGTCGCCCGGCATCTCGGATACAACTTCGACCTTATACCCCCGGCGTTCCGCCCATCGCAGGTACATCCGCAGCACCATCGCCGCCCAGTCCTGTGCATCCGTTCCGCCCGCCCCGGCATGAATAGCCAGAAAAGCGTCCTCAGCATCGTACTTGCCACTCAGCTTAGCTCGGAACATCAACCCTTCGACGATCTTTTCCAGCGCGTCCGCTTCAGCCATCAGGTCGTCCAGCATGGCCTCATCACCAAGCTCGGTCAGTTCGATAGCGTCATCAATGCGCTGCATCGTCTCGTTCCAGGTGGTCACGCTTGCTTTCAAGCGAGACAGGCGGCGCATAGTGCGTTGCGCATGGTCTGGGTCATTCCAGAATGCTGGCTCAGAGGCTTTGCGTTCTAATGCAGAAAACTCATCAGCCTGTGCCGCTACGTCAAAGACGCTCCATCAATTGCTCAACCGTCCGGCGCATCTCATTCAAACGACTCATCAATGCTTCCATGGCAACTACTCCTCGTTCCCATTGTCAAACAGACTATCAACAAAGGTTGTCGGGTTAAAAAACACCAGGTCGTACATCGATTCCCCAATACCGATGTAGTGAATCGGCAGGCCTAGCTCCTGCTGAATGGCAAACAGCATCCCGCCCTTGGCCGTACTATCCAGCTTGGTCACGACCACGCCCGTCACATCAACCGCTTCCTGGAACTTCTTGGCCTGTGTAAGCGCGTTCTGGCCCGTAGTGCCATCCAGGACCAACAGCACCTCATGCGGCGCGTCCGGTACGACTTTGCGCAGCACGTCACGCACCTTGATCAGTTCGGCCATAAGGTTAAAGTTGCTATGCAGGCGTCCTGCCGTATCTACAATGAGCACTTCGGCACCGCGCGCACGTGCTGCGCTGACGGCATCGTACACAACCGCCCCCGGATCACTGCCAGGCAAACCCGCAACTACCGGAACCCCGGCGCGGTCTCCCCACAGCTTGAGTTGGTCGATAGCCGCCGCCCTAAACGTGTCTCCGGCAGCCAGGATGACTTTGCGGTTGTTGAGGCGCATTCGGTAGGCCATCTTCCCAATGGAGGTTGTTTTGCCGGACCCATTGACACCGGCCACGAGAATGATAGACAACTCGCGCCCGCTAATATTGAGCGGAGTTGGTTCTTTCAACAATTGACGGAGCTCGGCCTTGAGCGCCTCAATCAACTGGTCTTGTCGCGTCAGTCCCTCACGTCGCACCCGCGCCCGCATGGTGTCGACAAGCCGCAGGGTAGTCGGCACGCCGACATCGGCCTGCAACAGCAAAGCCTCAACATCATCCCAACTCTCATCGTCTATCTCCGTCGCACCAAAAGCCTGCGCAATGCGCCCAAAGAACGACTGGCGGGTGCGTCGAAGTCCATCACGTAATGATGCCACTACCTATCCTCTCCATATCCGGTTTCGCACGAATTGCAGTGTAACTCGCGTTCACCGTTTGAAAGCGGTTAACCAAGAAGCCCGCTGTATTATAGTCAATTTATCACCCAAAGACTATACTCCTGCGACGCACAGGCTTCATTCCCTGCCTGTCCAAGCCGCCCCAGTTGGGCTATACTTGAGCCAGGAACTGACTATCCGAACCTTTCACGTTGACCCTGCGATTGGTAACCATTCGGAATCCAATGGACACTTCGAAAATACGGAACTTTTCTATCATCGCGCACATCGATCATGGCAAGAGCACATTGGCCGACCGGATGTTGCAACTGACCGGCACCATCTCTGAGCGTGAAATGCAAGAGCAGGTGCTGGATGATATGGATCTTGAACGGGAACGGGGCGTTACCATCAAAGCCTCGGCGGTGCGAATGCACTACATCGCCCCGGACGGCGAAACCTACCAAATGAATCTGATCGACACCCCGGGACATGTCGATTTTTCTTATGAGGTGAGCCGGGCACTCCAGGCGTGTGAAGGAGCAGTCCTCGTCGTCGACAGCACACAGGGCATCGAGGCCCAGACGCTCGCTAACCTGTACATGGCACTTGAACTCGATCTGGAGATCATCGCAGTGGTCAACAAGACCGATCTTCCCGCGGCCCGTCCCGACGAAATCGCGCAGGAAATCGAAGACCTGATCGGGCTTGACGCCGCCGATGTTCTACAGATCAGTGCCAAGACCGGCCACAACGTCGACCAGGTGCTCGAAGCAATCGTCCGGCAAATCCCCCCGCCGGCGGGTAACATCGCTCAACCAGCCCGCGCCCTGATCTTTGACAGCCATTACGACGCATACAAGGGTGTCATCGCCTATGTGCGTGTTGTGGACGGTAGCATCAGACGAACCGACACGCTCCGGCTGATGGCAACCGGTGTAACGGTAGAACCAGTCGAGATCGGCATCTTTAACCCCGCCATGAAACCGATTGAGAGTCTATCGGCGGGAGAAGTAGGGTACATCGCCACCGGCCTGAAGACTGTTCGCGAATGTCGTGTCGGCGACACAATAACGCTTGCCCAAAACGGCGCGGCTGATCCCCTGCCAGGATACAAGCAAGCCAAGCCAATGGTCTTTGCCGGAATCTACCCGTCCGACAACGACGATTACAACGATCTCCGCGACGCGCTTGAGAAACTTCAACTCAACGATGCGTCGCTTGTGTTCGAACCGGAAACATCAAAAGCGCTCAACTTCGGCTTCCGCGTTGGCTTCCTGGGTCTGTTCCACATGGAAATCATACAAGAACGCCTTGAGCGCGAATACGATCTCGACATAGTCGCCACATCACCGAGCGTAGAATATCAGGTTGTTCTTCGTAGTGGCGAGATCGTAACCATCCACAGCCCATCCGAATTACCCGACGAAAGCCTCATCGAGGAAATCCGCGAACCCTGGATGGTGATCGAAGTTTTCACGCCCGAAGAATACATTGGCCCCATTATGGAGCTGGTCACCAATAAGCGTGGCGAATACATCAGCATGGAATATCTGGACACCAAACGAGTCCAGCTCAAATACAAGATTCCGCTGGCCGAACTCATCATCGATTTTTATGATCGCTTGAAATCAAGCACGCGCGGGTATGCCAGTCTAGACTACCATTTCGACAGCTACCGCGCGGAGAAACTGGTCAAACTCGATGTACTCGTCAACAAGCACCCGGTTGATGCCCTGGCCCTCATCGTCCACGAAGATGAAGCCTTCCATAAGGGGCAGCGACTCATCTCCAAACTGAAGCGACTCATTCCCCGCCAGCTTTACGAAGTGCCCATTCAGGCAGCCGTCGGCAAGCGCGTCGTGAGCCGCGCCAACATCAAGGCGCTTCGCAAAGACGTGCTTGCCAAGTGCTATGGAGGCGATGTAACCCGCAAGAAAAAACTGCTTGAAAAACAGAAAAAAGGCAAGAAACGCCTGAAAATGATCGGCAACGTCGAAATCCCCCAAGAAGCATTTATGGCAGTGCTGAGGCTAGATGACGATGACTAACAATTGCAGACCGGACCTTCCCCCCGTACCCCAACATGTGGAAAGTGAACGGCTGATCATTCGCCCTTCAAAACGTACCGATGCCCTCTTTCTCAAGAAATGGTGGAATGACCCCGAAGTCACTGACCCCGGGGGAAATGTGGCCGGCATGCAATACGATGACGAAGACATGGAAGACTGGTTTCGTCGTTATGTCGACGGGCGGCCCTGTAGCACACATTTTATTATCTGCCTGCGCGCCAACGAGCAGCCGATCGGTGAATTCTACCTTGCCAGCGACGATCGTCCCGGTTGTATAGGAGTTGCAATCCTGATCGGTGAAACTGATCGGTGGGGCAAAGGCTATGCCGCCGAAGCTCTCGCGGCGTACGCTGAAGCGATATTTGCTACAGATTTGTGCGAAGCAGTACGCATGGATACGCGGGTAGATAACGATCGAGCACTGCGCATGGCATCAAGCGTCGGGTTTGAAGTCGAACATGTTTGGGCCAACGGAATGTTTCAGACGCTCATCTTGACCCAGGAAGCATTTGAACTGAACAAAACGCGTTCAGGTCAGGTCAGGAACTGAAACGCCGGTTTTTAATGGTGCATTGGTTGCGTTCATCGTGCGGAAGCTACAAAAGCTCACTACCGCCCTGCTGGTGAGAAGCCCTAAGAATGGCCAATCGGCCTTTGCATCGTCGCCTGCCATTCGTTCATAGAGATCCACCGGTCATCCCCACATCGCTCAGTTTGCGTTCATTTCCCGAACGAGTTGCCAGGCCATTCCAATTGCCCAGGTTCCGGCCCACACAGGGGCATCAATATCAGCTCCGCCAAACTGGTACCAGCGCGTTCGCTGGCGCTGGCGCGTCATTGCGGTAATGCCAGTTCCGGCCTCATCGGTCACATAGGCAATGACCACGTCAGCGCCGCTCGTTTCGATCAGGCGTTCTGCTTCCTTCCGGGCCAGTTGTCCAAAGTCAAGGGCAGTGGCTTCCACCGGTTCACTGTCCATGCCTAGTCGTTCTAGCAGCGCCGTCAACGAAGACTCGAATTCCCGCCAAATCACCACCTCGTCGTGGCCAAAGCGCTCCGACAGCGAAACATCTTCCGGGCCTATATAACTCACTGCGAGTTTCAAATTGCACTCGTTGAGCAACCGAATAAACACGTCCTCAAGCCGGTCTTTGTCGACTCCGAAGATATACGCCCCAAGACGTTCCCGAATGATAGTCTCGGCCTTGGCGATCAGCTCATCCGCTTCCGCCTCAGTATCGGCCCGCGCCGTAATGCGTATATCGGTTTGTCCGGTATGGGCAGCCAAACCAACGGTCGGGTTGCTCCATGTCTCCAGATCACCAATCTGCACATCGATCTGGCTTTCGCCAATACCTGCTGTGCGTAAAACTCGCGCCTTAATAATGCCTTTGCCGCCCATCCGCTCTCGCAGGTAGGGTATCACCGACTGCGCCAAAATATCCTTCATTTCACGAGGAACGCCGGGGAGGCTGATCACCGCTCCCTGCTCTGTTTCCACGATAAAACACGGAGCGGTTCCCAAGCGATTGTAAACCGGTATCGATCCCGTTGGGATGAACGCCTGCACCCGATTGTTTTCGCTCATCTTCGCGCCAAATTGCTGGAATCGTTCTTTGATTTGCTCGAACAGTTCCGGTCGGAACTCCAATTGGTGCCCCGTAGCCATTGCGACTGCTTGCCGGGTCATATCGTCCACGGTAGGACCAAGTCCGCCGGTCGTGATCACAACATCCGCACGGGATAGTGAAATGCGTATCGCTTCCGCAATACGGTTCAGGTTGTCACCAACGGTCGTCAGGTAAAAAATATTGACGCCAATATCACGCAACTGGCGCGTAATATAGGCGGAGTTTGTATCGACAATTTCTCCGAGCAACAACTCAGTCCCAATCGTAATCACCTCAGCGTTCATCAGACCCCCTCACTAACCAAATAGGAAGACATTGAAGTATAACACCATCCCATTACTGCTGAGCAAAAATGCGCGTCGCGCGTTCTGCGCAGGCACATTGACCACAACAACGCTTACCACAAAGCCGCACGCGATAGTAGCACGATCGAAGAATCCCTGGCAAGATTAAGGGGAGATGCCAAAGAAAGGGCTTGCTATGACCAACTCCCGTCAAACTATAGGACAGCGCGGAGAAGACATGGTCACCGAACGCCTGTTGCAAAAGGGCTATACAATTCTGGGGCGTAACTGGCGCTTTCACGGCTTGGGAGAACTGGACATTATCGCGCAGGCTCCTAATACCCGCGAAATCGTTTTTGTTGAGGTGAGGGCAAGGCGTGGAACGCGTCAGGCGGCCCTTGACTGGGCACTTGACAGCGTTCATGCTCGAAAGCAAGAACGGCTGCTCGCTCTTGCACAGGCGTATCTGAATGAAAACCAAATGGACAATGCCCCCTGGCGCATCGACGTGGCCGCCGTTGCATTCACAGGCGACAAAGTAGTTGTCGAGATTATCTCAAATGCAGTCGAGTGGTAGCCATGCACACCGCTTCAACCAACACTGCGACAGCCCCCATACCTGCTCCAAAAGCTGAGCCAGTGCTGGCTGACCGTCAACCGGCGCGGAAGCCACTGGTTGTCATTCTGGGGCCTACCGCAGTTGGCAAAACTGCGCTCGCCATTGAGGTTGCCCGCGCTTTCGATGGGGAAATTGTGAGCGCCGACAGCCGCCAGATTTACCGCTTCATGGATATCGGAACCGCCAAACCGGATTCGGCAGAGCAATCCGCCGCCCCCCACCACTTGATCGACCTTGTCACCCCAGATGAACACTATACGCTGGCCCAATACCAACGTGACGCTTACAATGCCATAGATGCGATCCACACGCGGGATCGCCTCCCCCTGCTGGTGGGAGGAACAGGCCAGTACATCACTGCAGTTGTAGAAGGTTGGGGAATTCCTGAAGTTCCCCCCAACGCCTCCCTGCGGAATGAACTGGAAGAGTTCGCAACTGAGCATGGAGCCAAAGCGCTCCACGCCCGACTGCGATCGGTGGATCCTGCGGCGGCAGATCGCATAGACTACCGCAATGTCCGCCGTGTTGTGCGGGCATTGGAAGTCTTCCTTGAAACTGGCACGCCGATAAGTGCACTCCAACGAAAGACACCACCACCCTACCGGGTCCTACACATCGGGTTGACTATGCCACGTAACCAACTATACGAACGCATTGATCACAGAATCGATCGCATGATCGCTGCGGGCTTAGAGGGTGAGGTGCGCACCTTGTTGGAGAAAGGCTATACTTGGGACTGTCCGGCCATGAGTGGCCTGGGCTATGCGCAATGGAAGCCCTATTTCCAGGAAGTGACATCCCACGACGACGTGGTCGCCGCAATCAAGCGCGAAACCCGCGCATTTGCCCGGCGGCAATATACCTGGTTCAAAGGCCATGATCCCGGCATCCATTGGCTCAACCGCGCCAAGAACGCGCCGGGGATAGCACTCGATTGGATTGAAACCTGGCTCTCCACCGAAGGAGCATAAGTCAGCATGTTTCAGCGCGTCAGAGGTTTTCGCGAACGCATGGTCACAGACCGTGCCGTACTGGGTGGCATCCTCGCCTTTCTAACATTAGTGGGGGCAATAGTGTTCCCCCGGTATTACCCTGCAGCCCGGCGCGGGCCAGAGTGTTCGGATCTCGCTTCGCCATTGGGGGGCAACAACCGTTCTGTTCTCGCCTATACGAGTGATCAACGGTTCTCGTTGGACCTTGAGCTTAACCTCGAAAAGGAAATCTACCGTGCCGGTGAGCCGCTCAAAGTTGTGCTCACTTTCGTCAACGAAGACCAGGGGCCGATGATTCTGCACCTGAATCTGGAAGCGCCAATCCTGACGGCCAACGACACCGTGGAAGGCATCACCTTTGAAATAACACGCGTGGGCGCTGGTGCACCCATCGCCGATCAGCAACGGTTTTACCAATCCCCAACAACATTCACCGATCCAGACACACTTCACCTGTTGGGTTCGCGCGCCCGGTGCAACGAATCGTTTATCATCAGCGCCGCCGATCTCGCTGCCATCGGAGTTTCCGCCGGCGAATATCGCATCCGCGCCCACTATCGCAATAATAATCCCGGTGACCCGCGTCCCATCCAGCCCCCTGACGCAACGGCAACGCCTTTCCCTCAGTACGCAACGTCCCAAGGCGTTTGGGTGGGCGAAGCACGGTCAAACGAGGTCCGATTCACTATTGTAGCCGCGCCGCCGGGCTAGCGAACAATTCACCGCGCCTCAGGCGTCTCTGCCAACCCATTGGCCAGCAAGTTGATAGCAAATACGGTTACACTGAGCGCCATTCCGGGGGCGATCACCGCCCATGGCGCAAGCCGGAAAGCAGAACGCCCGTCAGCCAACATCACCCCCCAATCAGGGGCCGCCAGGTCACCACCATAACCCAGAAACGTCAAGGCGGCGCCATTCAGCAAAGCCCAACTCAATGTAACGCCTGCAAAAGCCAGTAACGGCGGCGAAACCGTCGGGAGAATGTGCCACCAGATAATCGTTGTGGAGCGAGCTCCTAGCGCTTGTGCGGCCTCTACAAACGGGCGAGTCCTCGCCTCTAAGACAACTGCCCGCGTAACCCGCGCATAACCTGGAATACCGGCAATGCCGACTGCCAGCGCAACCTGCACAACGCCTTGACCAAATAGCGCGATCAGGGCCAGGGCCATGATGAGGCCAGGAAACGCCAACAACGCATCCATGGCCACCATCACCACCATATCGATCCGCCGCCCGCCGTACCCGGCTACTACGCCCAGCACCATGCCCGGAACTATCGTTACCACCAATGTGAATAGCGCCATGCCAATCGTTCGCCGCCCGCCATACAAGATGCGGCTGTACACATCCCGCCCCAACAAATCCGTGCCCAGCCAATACGATGCCGACGGCGCTTGCAACTGATCTTCCGGTTTCGCCTGGCGCGGATCATGCGTCGCCAGCCAGGGCGCGAAGAGTGACAGTGCTATGATGAAGCTCAACACCACAACTGCAATCTGAACCCGCCCGTTGCGATATCGCCTCACCGCCTCACCCGACCTTCTTCAACCACACGTGGATCGATCAAGACGTAAATCACATCAGCGACGGCGTTCACAACACTATAGGTGAAGGCTGAGAGCGCTACAAGCCCCTGAATGACGGGATAATCACGGTTATCGATCGCCGTTAGCAATACGCGCCCAAGTCCTCGCCGCACGAAAATCGTTTCAGTGATCACGGTCCCTCCGAGCAGGAAACCAAGTTGCAACGCAATCACCGCAACAACCGGCAATAGCCCGACGCGCAGGATATGATCGATAACATCCGGGTCTGGCAAACCCTTTGCCCGCGCCGTCCTTACGAAATCCTGAAACGAGGCCTCGCGTACGCTGCGCGCCGTTACCTGTGCGATGCTTCCGGCGGCATGAAAACCAAGTACACAAGCGGGCAGAATCAGATGTCGTGCAGCATTCCCCCCTACACCGGGGAGAACCCCCAGCAGCACGGTGAATACATAGATCGCCAACGTCGCCGTCCAATAAACTGGCGTCGAGAGCGCCAGCGATGCGAGACCTTCTGCCAACCATGTCACCAGGCGGAATCGTCCTAAACCGGCGGTAAGTCCCAAGCTGATTCCAGCCACAATACTTACGAGCATAGCCGACGCGGCCAGTGCTACGGTGGCGCTCAAATTCTGCCCAATCAGCGCCGTGACGCTCTGCCCAGACACCAACGATTCGCCCCAGTCGCCACGCACAATGCCAACCAAGTACGCGACATACTGCAAAAACCAGGGGTCATTCAAACCTAACTCGTCGCGACGGATTTCAACGTACTCCGCCGACGCGCCCGAACGCGCCAGCGTAGCATCAACGGCATCACCCGGCAGCCAGCGGAGAACCACGAATGCGGCGCTTGTGGTCACCCAAACAACCACAAGCGCCGCACCCAAACGACGAACAGCATAACCAAGCATCGAGACTTACTGTAGCTGCAAATTACGCAACAACGGCCACCAGCCTTGCGCGCTATACACTACCCCATCCAGACGAGCCGATGCCCCATTCAGGTTAACATAGTCACGGATGGGTAGCACAACCGCTTCTTCCATGATGCGCTGCTGGATCGAACTGTACAGCGGCCCGCGAGCATCATCACTCACCTGACGTGTCGCCTCCTGTAACCAGCTATCCACCTCAGGATCGCTGAAACCAGACCAGTTGTTCGCGCCGTCGGACATATAGAATCGGTTCAGAATACTGGCATCCACACCAAAATTGTAAAACGCGATCAGGTGAAAATCACCATCCAGAGCACGATTACGCAGCGAAGGGAAGTCCGGCACATGAATCAGATCAACGTCAATGCCGATATCCCGCCATTGGCTCTGGATCAATTGTGCCACTTCAGGCATTTGGTTCCACGAAGCAAAAACAACAGTCAGCTTGAGCGGCTCGCCGTCACGATCCCAAATGCCATCGTCATTCGTATCTTCATACCCCGCCGACCGCAGTAAGTCTTGCGCCAGTTCAGCATTGAAAGAGTACATGGCCTCCACATTCGGATCGTAGAACGGAGTTACCGACGACAGGGGGCCGTGCGCAACCGGCGATTGCCCCTGAAACACCGCATCGGCAATCGCGGTTCGGTTGGTCGCGTACAGCAAGGCCTGTCGCACCGCCAGATCATCGGTGGGCGTGCGCTGCAAATTGAAAAAGAATTGCTGCGACAATCCGGCAATCGGTACGCGGAAAATGCGAAGTTCTGTGTGCCCCAGAAACAACTCGGCGTCTGTCGGCAGTAGTTCGCCCATCATCTGCGCTTCGCCACTTTCCAGGGCAAGGCCACGGCTTGGCGGATCTTCGTAGAAGCGAAACTCTATAGTATCAATCGAACGATCCGTCGCCTCGGCATAAAAGACCGGCCCCCAGGCGTAATCCTCGTTGCGCTTGAGGATAATCCTGTCCCCAGGGACGATTTCGTCCAGTTTGTAGGGACCAGTGCCAACTTGATGCCATTGATAGGTGTTCTTAGAATATTCCTGTAGGGCCTTGGGGCTGGCAATCCCCAAATAAACCTGACTCAGGCCGTCCAACAATGGGGCAAACGGTTCGGCCAGATGCAATGTAATCGTGTATTCGTCAACGATGGTATATCCAGTGTACGGGCCTAGCAGAAAAAGAGCTTTCCCCGATCCCAGTTCCGGGTTCATGATTCGATCCAGGTTCGTGCCAACAGCCTGGGCATTAAACGGCGTGCCATCGTGGAACTTCACGTCATTGCGCAGGTAAAATGTCCATGCCAGCCCATCAGACGACATTTCCCAACGTTCCGCCAGCCCCGGTACGAAATCCATTGTCTGGGGGTGGCGATAAACTAACGTGTCGTAGACCGAGAAAAACGGAATCCCCAGTTCGCTAGAAATATGGATGTGTGGGTCAAATCCTGAGGGGTTCAACGTCAAGCCGTACACGATTCGGTTTCCGTCATCCGCATTGTCACGGTCTTCAAAAAGGACGAGCGCGGCAAACACTACGATCGCCAGGCTCAATAGGATGAGCAGCACACCGATCACTCCCAGATTCACGGGGAATCGTTTTCGGGTTGAAGCCTCTGTCATCGTGGTATCACCCTCTGCTTCCAATCACAAAAAACACTTCGCAACACTAGTTTTCCCTTAGTCATGACGGTGGGCGCGATCACCTGGGTGCGGTAGAATCGCTGCCAAAGGTAGCCTGGCGAGTGTACCACTGCCGGAAGGCGTTATCAATAGGAGAGAGCCACCTTGTCCTTCGAACCAGTTTTGCTCGCGCCCGATGAAGAACCGGAGGAGATGCACCCGTTTCGGCGCGTGTGGCGTACCAGTTGGGCTGAAGTTACATTCCTCCTGGTTGTGGTATTGGCAGCCTATGTCCTAACCGATCTGTTGGGAATTCTTCCGGCAGATTTCGGTGGGCGACCCCTCCAGGTGCTCCTGGCTGTGCTGCCATTCGGCGCGTGGCTGCTTTTCTCATATGTGGGTGAACGGCGCGCGCTCCAACCCCGGCGGGGACTGCTCCGTGTTGCCGTCCTTGGTGCGCTTGTTGCCAATGGCATTGCGATTCCTCTCGAAGAGCATGTATTTACGCCTGAATTATGGTTACCAACTACTGGATCCTTGGGCCAGGTGTTGGGATACGCCACCACAATAGGCTTCACAGCTGAGTTTCTTAAATTCCTGATCGTGCGGTTTACCGTCTGGCCGCAGCACTTTCGCCAGCGCGTAGATGGTGTGGCATATAGCTTGGCCGCATCAGCAGGCTATGCTGTGATCTTCAACCTGCGGTTTGTATTGCTCACCGATGCCACGCTTGGGGCCGCGGCCTTACGTATTGCCAGCATCACCCTTTCACAGTTGGGCATAGGCGTGATCATGGGTTTTTTCCTGGCCGAACTGATCATCGGGCGCACGCCGATCATTTGGTTATCATTAGGGCTGGGGTTTGGCTCGTTACTACACGGCCTATATTATGTGTTTCGCGGCATTGCCATTGTAGGAAACCCTGGGCTTGCCAGCACCGGCAGTTCGCTTATTTACGGGCTGGCAGTTGCGTTTGGCTTTGTCTTTGTGTTGTTTGTCAGCATCGCCTTTATCATAGAAAACGCCGACGCACGTATGGAAGCGCTCACCGGGCAGAGGCAAGTGTTATGATGGAATACTCCCCGCCAGGCGGAGACTCGCCCCTGAGTTTCAACCAGCGTTGGAACACATATCTGGCGTATGCAATGGCCGCGTTCGTGTTACTAGGGGGGCTATCCCTGCGCAGCAGCACGCTCAACGCCACGCAAACATTCGAGGACCTTGAAGCCGGCGTCCGCGCCGAACTCCCTGTGGGCTGGCTACTGGATTCGGAAAGCAGCGACTATGTTGTACGCGCCCAAGACCCGGATGCTCTCCCCTTCAAGACGACGCTACAGGTTTCAGTCTTTCCCATCGGCGCTGACGCAACTCCCAACACCGTGCTTGACTTGTTAAACATGCAACGCGCACCGCGCTTTTCGACCTACCGGGAGATTGCACGTTCAGATTTTGTGTTACGAGGCGATCCCGCCAAGCGCATGGTATACGCCTATACGCAGGATGAACGCAATCCATTTCAGGCGACCGTCCCCCTTGTCGTACAAGGCATCGATGTTGTCGTGTTGCGGCGTGGCCAGGCTGTGATCATCACCTATCGCGAAGAACGCAACTCGTTTGATGACAATTTGTACCGTTTCGAGAATCTGCTCCAGACGGTGGAGATTTTCTGATGCCAACCTTCTGCCGACACTTTTTCAAACTCACCTGTGTGATCTTTATGTTGAGTCTGATCATCAGTGGTCTGGCCACACGGAGCATGGGTTACACGTTAACGCACGCCCAAGGTGATGAGAAACCACCGCCGCCGCTCGTAGAACTCAATGAAGAAGTCATTAAACGTGCAACCGTGTTCATCATGCAGACGTATTCCAGCCGGGGGCAACCGGTGATTTCTTGCGTTGGCTCGGGAACGCTGGTTAGCGCCGATGGCCTCATCCTCACCAATGCCCACATCGCGCTCCCTAGCGAGACCTGCCGCGCTGACCAGATCGTGATCGCGATCACGGTGCACCTCGATGAACCACCCATCCCCACTTACACGGCTGAAGTCGTAGACGCCAGCCGGGGACTTGACCTGGCCGTCCTGCGCATTAATGGATATCTCGATGGTCGAGTGATCGAACCCAATAGTCTCCGGCTCCCCTTTGTGGAATTGGGCGATTCGGCGGCGGTTGAGCTTGACGAAACGATAACGGTTGTGGGTTATCCTGATTTGAGTAATGCCCCGGTCGAGGCCACGCGAGGGACAGTCAGTGGCTTCACAGCCGAAGCCCGCGCTGGAGAGCGCGCGTGGATACGCACCCGGGCTACCATCCCCGGCACGATGAGCGGCGGGGGAGCATACAACCGTGACGGCAAACTTGTCGGCATTCCGACAATCGCCCCGGCGCGAGTGGGCGGAACAACAGTGGACTGCCGCACTATCCAGGACTCCAATGGCGATGGGCGTGCGGACGACAACGACCAGTGCGTGCCCATCGGCGGGTTTATCAGCGCTCTGCGGCCCTCGCGCCTGGCACGAGGCCTCGTGCGTGCCGCAGCATTGGGCATCAAACAGGGTGAAGACTTTACGAAGGTCGAGCCTGTGCCTCCTGAAGGACAACCCTCGTTTAGCCGTCTATTTTTCACTACCCGCATCAATGCAGCGGGAATCCCTACAAATGTTGTCACGAGTGTGCCGGCAGGAACCACCAGCCTGTTTCTCTTCTTTGACTACTCAAACATGGTTGATGGAATGGTTTATGAGTTGCGTGTCACCGTTGACGACGTGCCCGACCCAACCTATAGCTTGCCCCCCACTACATGGAACGGCGGCGAGCGCGGCACCTGGTACATTGGCAGCACAGGCACGCCTTGGGTAAACGGGCTGTACAATTTCCGGCTTTTCATCGAAGGACGCGAAGCTGCCAGCCAGAGCATCATGATTGGCGGAGGGCCGCTCACTGCACCCCAGTTCACCGACATCATCTTCGGCCTCATGGACTCAAATGGCAACCTTTCAGGGACAAACTATGTGCTTCCCGAAGGGAGTGCTATTCAGGCGCGCTTCAACTATCGAAATATGACCCCTGGCATCTTGTGGAGTTATATCTGGTACTTCGAGGGGCAGGAGCTGTTGCGCGATACACAGTCCTGGGAGGGAGAAACACAGGGAACCTGGATCATGCCAGCCGCCGGAGAATTTCTTCCGGGGCAGTATCGGCTTGAGCTCTACATAGAAAATCAACTCAGTGCTACCGCCGATTTTATTGTGGCAGGCGGAGCGCAAGCTAACCGCTCGGTCATCTTCAGCGACTTTCGCTTTACAACTGAGCAAATCGCGGGCGTGCCAACAGGCCCAATTCGAAATGACTTCCCCCCCGCCATAGAGCAGCTCTATGTTTTTTTCAACTGGCGGCTGATCGAACCGGGTACCCCCTGGACGCGTCGCTGGTCAGTTGACGGAGAAGTTCTTTTCGAGGTTACCGAACCCTGGGACGCGCCTCCCGACGGTGAAAACTATTATGTCAGTCTTGACAGCTTGAATACATTGCCGGATGGCACTTACGGCCTGGAAATCTTGATTGGGCAGATTTCTCGGACGACTGTGACTGCCAAAGTTGGCTTGGGGCAACTGCCAGTGGAAACATTCGCCAGCGCCGAAGGTGTCCAGATGACTGGCCGCATCACGGATGCTGAGACAGGCGAAGGTATCCCTGGTGCTTTGTTCATCGTCCTCGAACCAGAATTCAGCGTTGAAGATTTCGTATGGGATCAAGCCCAGGTCCTAGGCGCATCACTGGCTGACAATAGCGGGTGGTTCCGGATTGCACCATTGTTGCCACGCGGCACTGCCGAACACCCCTTGTTATACAGCATTCTCGTCCGTGCTGAGGGCTATTTCCCCGTCAGCGCCGATGGGATCGTCGTAACCGACACAACGCAGAGTCCTGTCACTGTTAGTGTGGAACTGAGTCGAAATTGACCTATTTGCGCACCCTGAATATGCGTTCCGTGATCCACGTATCCCTGATCTTGTGTGCGATCCTTCTGGTCATGATTCCGCCCAACGTCTATCGCACTGCCGCGCAAGAAGGCGATTCGAGCGGCGAACTTGTCAACCGCCTTATCGCGAGTCTGACCCCGGCTGAGCGTGTCGGGCAACTTGTGCTCGTAACATTCGAAGGAAGTAATGTTAAGCCGGACACCGAGATTGCCCAACTAATCCGCAATTACAACATCGGAGGCGTAGTGTTACTGGCGGAAAATGACAATATAAACGGGCACGTCAATACGCCTCGCCTGGTTCAATCCCTCACGACCGAGTTGCAACAGTTAGCCTACGACGGAGCGCTCGCCACCAGCGAACGCCCTACCCCCCGCGAGTACATTCCGCTATTTATTGCCACAACCCACGCCGGGAACGGGCAACCCGACACTCAAATTGCCGTTGGGACTACCCCGCTGCCAAGCTACATGGCGATCGGAGCTACATGGAACGCTGCCTTTGCCCGGCAAGTAGGGCAAATTGCCGGCAGCGAACTCAGCGCGATGGGGATCAATATGCTGCTCGGCCCACCATTAGATGTTGCCCAACAGCCACAAGCCGAGCGCACACTGGATCTGGGCGTTAACACCTTTGGGGGCGAACCCTATTGGGTAGGCAAAATGGGGCAGGCTTACGTTACGGGGGTGCACGAAGGCAGTCAGGGACGCATAGCGGTCATCGCTCAAAACTTCCCTGGCCTTGGCTTTGCCGACTCCCAACCTGATTATGAAATTCCTGTCGTGCCGCGCACCGTAGCTGAACTACAACAGCTTGACCTCATGCCCTTTCACGTTGTAACAGGCGGCGCTCCCAATGACGCTGCTCAGGCCGATGGCATCCAGTGTGCAAACATCCGCTACCAGGGTGAAAATGTCCGTTCCATTACCGGGCCGGTGTGCGTTGACGAACAGGCAGCCGCGCGGTTGCTCGCCATTGACGCATTCATCGAATGGCGCGAATCCGGGATCATGGTCAGCAGCCCACTCGGATCACGCGCCATACGCCGATACTACGGCGTTACCCCATTACCTCACCGACAGGTTGCTCGCGAAGCCTTTCTTGCCGGAAACGATCTTCTTTACCTGACAGATTTTGGCCCAAACCCAGGAGACCCTCAGATCAGCAATGTGCTCGACGTCATCGATTTTTTCGCCGAGCGATACGAGGATGATCCTGTCTTTCGAGAGCGGGTGGATCAATCGTTACAGCGCATCCTTACGCTCAAGCTGCGGCTTTACGACGGCGATTTGAGCATTGATAATGTGCTCACCCCGGTAACTGATATCGACGGTGTCGGCAGTGAGGCGACGTTAGCTCGCCTGTACCCCATTGCGGAACAAGGTGTGACATTGCTGTCGCCGCGCCGCGAAAGCCTTCCCCCACCCCCCGCCCGCCACGAGAACATCATCATCTTCACCGATGTGCAACTCGTGCAACAATGCTCGTACTGTGCCACGTACCCGCAAGTCTCGGTTAACGCGTTGGAAGTCGCTGTCGAGCGGATGTATGGCCCCTTTGCGGGAGCCATCATTCGCCCCGAACAGGTCATCAGTTTTTCATTTACCCAGCTCCAATCCTATTTGAACGGCGAACAGAGCACCCTCTCATCAGAAAGCAACCAGTTCAAAACCATTCAGCGCATTGGTGAAGCGCTGCGCGAAGCCGACTGGATCGTATTCGTCATGCAAGATGTATCGCCAGATCGCCAGGAATCGCTCATCGTGCGTCATCTGATCGAAACCGACTCTAGCATCGTCGATCAGGCCCGCGTTGTCATCGTGGCGCTCGGCCCACCTACGTACCTGTCGGCGACCGAAATCAGCAAGTTCGCTGCCTATTTAGGTCTGTATAGCAATACTCCCCCCTACATCGATGCCGCTGCGCGTGCGCTCTTCCAGGAAAGCAGTTTTCCCGGCGCTCCCCCTATAAGCATCCCGGCACTCGGATACAACGTGTTCGATATGACTGCGCCTGATCCGAACCAAATCTTGCGGATCGAAGTCGTGGCGGTGGACGACACCCCCCTGCCCCAAACGGAGTCTGAGGTGCTAACCGTTAACGTCGGGCAACAACTGCAACTCCGCACCGGCCCTATCCTCGACCGTAATGGGCATCCCGTACCCGATCGCACACCTGTAGATTTCACTGTTACGTTCGTTACCGACAATTTACAGACACGCCAGCACAGTGAAACCGAAGATGGAATTGCCGCCACCGTATTTCGACCCGCACGTCCTGGACGCATCCAGATCACGGTCAGCACAGACAATGCTTCACGTTCGGAAACGTTGCAGATCGTCGTTTCTGAAGATATTGAAATTCCACTGATAGCCGCCCCAGACCTACCCGGCACGACTACTGCTCAGCAAGCACTTGGAACCCTTTCAGATTCCCAGGCACTTGAGGACGGCGAAGCTGCCTCAATTGAATCGGCCAGCGACTCGCCACCGGCATCGCTCGCTGCACCGAACAGAACTTCTCAAGACACACCAGACGACTTAGACATCCGTGATTTTGCGCTCGCCCTATCAGGGCTGGCATTGCTCAGCGTGCTCGGATTCTTCGCCGGGCGTGTGGTCACCTTGACTATGGGAGGTGGCATTCGTGTCTTGCTTGGTTGCGTGGTGTCAGGCTTGACGGGGTATATCTATTACGGGGTTGGGGGGCCAGGTTCAGAGGTGCTCAACCAGAATCAAGCCGCCGGAGGGGCGCTCATTGTGACCATGCTCTCCGGTTTGATTGGGCTGGTCTATACGTGGGCATTGTTGCGCCGGGGTCAATAAGGTGCGCCTATCTTTACGTAACACCTGGCGCAATGAGGGTAATCACCAGGGCAAGTATCAACAATACACCCGCCAATACCGTCAACACGATGTTTCCCTGAACCAATGCCGGATCGCCGCCCCTGGAATCACCCATCTCGGCACGACGCAGACTCGCGATAAAGGTCCGCCGGGGTAGCATCCCCGTTCCGAACATAGCCTCGGCAAATACACCGACATCCGCGGGACGGTCATCAGGATGCATGGACATGGCCCACAGAACGGCACGAACTGTCCGGTCACTTAGAGCCGGGTTGATGTCACGGGGATCGCGTAACGAGCGCGGGTCAAGGAAACGCTGCTTGGCTTCCACCGGGGGTGTATTGGTCAACAAGTGATAAAGTGTGGCCCCCAGCGCGTACAAATCACTGCGGGCATCGGTATGCCCCATATCGCCGCCATATTGCTCAAGCGGGGTATACAGTGCAGTCCCGCGCCCTTGAACAACCGTTATTGTCCGGTTCTCATCGGTTGCCATTAACTTGACGAGACCGAAATCCACCAGTTTAATTAGACCATCAGGTGTAAGTTTAATGTTGGCAGGTTTGATGTCGCGGTGCAACACAGGGGGATCCTGGGAGTGAAGGTAGCGCAAGGCATCTGCCAGTTGCCGGGCCCATTCAAGCACCTGGTCTTCCGGCAGAAATTCGCCCCGGCGCACAGCCTGGTCAATCGCTTGCCGCAAATCGTATCCTGGGACAAAATCCATTACCAGGAAGTCCCGATTATTTTCGGAGAAGAAGTCTGAGACTTTCGGCAGATTAGGGTGATCCAGACGCGCCAGGGTGCTGGCTTCCCGTTGAAACTGGCGACGATCTTGTTCCCGGCCTTCAGGCGTGCCATTGGGATCGGGTTGAATATCTTTAATCGCGGTAAAACGCCCTTCCAGGCGCAGGTCGGCAGCCTGGTAAATGCAACCCATGCCACCCTGACCGATCACGTCTACGATTTTGTACCGGTCGCGCAGGATATCTCCGGGCTTGAGGTGAGCCATGTCTATCGCTATACTCCTGCCAAACCTATGCAGCCTCACCGAAAGATTGCGCTCACCATAGCCCGACGGACAGCAAATGTCAAGGATGTGAACCATGTCAGATGCAGTCGAGAAGCCCGTTTTGATCATCCACGAGGGAGAAAAGACAGGTCAGCGGTGGACGATCCGCGAAGATGAACTCGTCATCGGTCGCGGCAGCGAATGCGACCTGGTATTGCCGGAACGACAGGTGTCACGCGAGCATATCCGCATCTTTCGTGAAGGCGATATGTATTATCTGGAGGACCTCGACAGCAAGAACGGGACGTGGGTCAACGGCAAACAAGTGAAAGCCAGCACCGTTCCCCTCAAGGACGGTGATGAAATTCAGATCGCATTGGCCGTCAAGATCACGTTTGTTGGTTCCGAAGCCACTGCACCGCTCCTGGTCGAGGAACTTCCGCATACGCTCGGGCGCCTGCAAATCAATCACGATTCGCGCCGCGTTTTCATCAATAACGAAGAGATTGATCCGCCGTTGAGCTTGCCTCAGTACCGCCTGCTCGAGTTGCTCTATGACGGGGCGGGGGCAGTTCGCACGCGAGACGAGGTCGTCGAAGCCGTCTGGCCAGATGCTGTAGGTGAAGGGGTCAGCGAGCAGGCAATTGATGCGCTTGTTCGCCGCCTGCGCGATCGTATTGCAGAAGTCGACCCCCATCACCAATACATCGTCACCGTACGCGGTCATGGCTTCCGACTTGACAATCCAATGGATTAGCCAGCCGCGCCGATCCGCTCGCCTGGCAGAACTATAGCGCCGCGAATTGTAGCGCCAGCTTTCATGGTGATAGCTTCAAGCCACAACCCACCCAGAGATGCAAGTTTGCGAGCAGCAGCGAGCAACACAACACGAATTTGCGTTCCGCCTCGATGAACCGCCGCGCGGCAACGTTTCAGATTCTTATGAGCGCAACGCAGTGGACACATAGCCAGTCTGCTGATACAATACCCGCATATCACAGAGAAAATTAACGTAACAACTGACGTTCTGGTGCTTTTGCAGCACCAATCATTTGCAAATTAGGCGCATACCCCGTAACGCATTGTGAGCCAGCGATCATGTACAAGACAGTAAAACACCTGACCATATTCGGAATCGGTCTTGGCGCAAGCGCAGTCGTCGGCTGGTTATTTCTTAGAGAGAAACGATCGGGCCGATCAGTCACGGATGAGACTCGCAACATTGATGAAAACGACAGCTCCCAGACGCCGATTCCCGAAATTGTTCTGCCGCTGGATGCCATTGATGACGAGGAACCCGCTCCACCAGACCGCACCATTGATGATTTGACCCGCATTAAAGACATCGGGCCACGCTTTGCTGAAGCCCTCCGGCGGGCCGGCATTTCGACATTTTCAGAGCTTGCCCAGGAAACGCCGGAATCACTGGCAGAACGAATGTCCCCCTATGTCAGTGTTCGCGCTCAGCGCATTCGCGATAAAGATTGGATCGGACAAGCCAACGCCCTTTCACTTTCGTAAGGGCATAGCCAATGAATGCCATCATTCCAACGGATATCACCCTCAATCACAAGTCAAACGAACTGCTGATAGAATGGTCCGATGGTTTGCAGTGCCAATATCCCTTGAGTGCGCTTCGCCTGGC
>CAZSXY010000012.1:0-18548 GCA_964611395.1 uncultured Anaerolineaceae bacterium
GCCTAACGCCTGTTCCAGCGTGGTCGGGGCCAGCAGGCCGTCGCCGGTATCCTCGACGCTCGCCGCGCTCAACCCCAACATGAGCGTGCTCCGGCTTACACGGGTGGCGGCCCACGCCAACAACCGGTCAACAGCTCCATCGGGGGCATACGCGGCGGGATCGAGCGGCCCCGTGATCACCAGCGAATCGGCGGCGCGGCCCAGCGCGGCCCAATCATAGCCGCCCGTATCCCATTGATCGCCACCCGGATCAGCGCGCGGCGCGGGCACGATCACCGCCAGGGTTCGCCCCTGGCCGTGCAGGAGGTTCGCCAGATCGCTGATGAAGCGGCCATACGCCTCCCGTAGTTCCAGGGGCACGGCGCGATAGTCGATGGCGACGCCCGTGTAACCATCGTCGGTGAGCGCAAACGCGGCGATCTGGCGGGCATGTTCGGCGCGGATCGCCGGATTTTCGAGAATGTGCCGGATTGTGGCGGTATCCACGACGGACGGATCGTCGAAGTTTTGGATGAGCGGGATCACGTCGTAGCCCTGGCCGGTTTGCGGGCCACGCGCCAGCACGACATCGAGCGCCCCGGTCAGCGTGGGGCGCAGCCGCCCCCAATAGAGTTGGGGATTGGCGGCGAACACATCCGGGTTGAACTGGTCGGGCAGGTCGAGCGCCAGCCCGACGCGGTGTGGCTCACCCGTGCGGCGCAGCAGGGCTACACAGCGGGGCGTGTAAGGCAATTCGGCGAAATACGCGCCACCGGCATCCTGGCTGGCGGCGACGAATTCCCACACCTGCGTGTTCGCATTCCAGGTGCGCATCTCGATGTCGCCGTGTTCGGCGGCCTGGGGTAGCGCGGTGATCGTGAGGGTGAGCCGGGCCGGGGGCGTGCCTTGCCGGGCGAGGCTGTAAACCGGGCTGGCGAGTGCGTAGCCGGGGGGCAGGTCGGGGCCACAATGCCACTGCGCGGTGGGCGTGTTCCCCGCCAGGTATCCGGCTGGGTCCAGGGCGGTCACCATGACCGCAAACGGCGCGGTGAGTTCGTCCGGCGCTACTTCGATGACCAGCCCCTCGCGTTCGATGCGCGGCGTTTCTGCGGTCAGGGGGGCCGGCGTCTGTGGCGCAACGGATTCGTCACCGGTTGACCCGGCGCGGGTGTTGAGTTGCTCGTCCAGGATGTTACCCAGCGAAAATGGCGGCAAGAGCAGGGCCAGCGCCACGAGCGGCAACACCAGCATGAGCACCAGGATGCCGGTCAGGATGCCACCTCCGCTGCCACCTCCGCGCTGCCGTTCGGGTTCGCGTGGGGGCGGCGGCGGGGGCGGTGGTTGTTCATCGGCAAAGCGCGGCAGCACCGGTATTGCCGGTACGGGGCGGGGTGGCCCGCTCGACTGGCGACGAGGTGGTTGGCGTGATGGGGGTACAGGCCGGCCTGGAATCTCGCTCAAGATTCTTGCTCCGTGTGCTTACATCAGCAGGTTGCTGGGGGCGTCCCTCACTGGCAAGGGGGGATCGGCCCCGCCGTCCTCATGTGTATCGCAGTCGCAGATTTTATCACCGCACGGCGGCCAGCGCATCACAGGCCGGGCAGCCGCCACCGGGGCGCACAATGGCATAACCGGCCATCGGGTCGCCCCCGTAGTTGGTGAAATCAACGTTCCAGATGATGACCAGCCGCACGCGCCCGCTGCTGCGGGCCAGGCTGACGGCGCTGGCCAGCCACTGGGCTTGCTCGGCGACGCTCGTCGTGCTTCCCCAGGCGAACGATCCCGGCAGCGGGCCGAGACCCTCTGGCGATAGGTAGCCCAGTTCGGTGAAGCATACCGGACGCGCTCCGCCAAAGGCCCTGGAATACGTGTTCACCATGCCCCAGAAGTAGCGCGTGTAGTAATTTCCGCGCGGGTCGCCGGAGGTCTGGTGCGGGCTGACGATGCCTTCGTTGTAGTGCGCGCCGATGCAGTCCATATAGCGGGCTGCTCCTGCCGCCGCCATGCCGCGAATGTAGCGATCATCGTTCCAGACCGCGTCCGTGCCGAACGCGCCCTCGGCTCCGGTAGGGGCGGGCGCGCCACTGATCACGGCCACGCCGGGGTTGGCGCTCTTGATCGCGTTATAGGCCAGCGCCAGCAGCCGCGTGTAACTCGCGGGATCGATGTGGCCGTGCGCCCACTCGCGGTCGATGTTTTGCTCGTTCCAGACTTCGATGGCGTCCGGGCCAAGCGCGGCGACCTCGCCGACGAAGCGTGCATAGTCCTCGAAATAACCGGGCTGGGTGACGTCGTTGGCGTGGCCGACGATGCCCAGCAGGATTCGGAAGCCGTTGGCGTGCGCCTGGTCGATGGCTCCGGCGGCAACGCTCCCCGACATGCCCCGCGAAAAGCGAATCTGCCGCTTGGCCCACGTCATTCCTGCATGGTGCATCAGGTTGGGGTAGGCGAAGCTATCGACGTGCCCGCCGTAACCAAATCCGGCAAGTCCCGCGCCGCCGCTCACCGGTGCGGGGACGCTCCTGCCGGTGGACGGCGCTGCCGGGGCGATAATGTTGGTGACAACGGTGGAGACGGCGGGTAAGTTGCTGATGTAGCCGGAAAGCAGTTGGATATAGTCATAATGCACCCAGCCGTCCTGCCCGCCACTGTTGATGAAGACCCACGCCAGCGCGTCATCGCGCCCTTTGGCGAGCGCCGTTGTGCCCGGTTGCAGCGTGGTGATCACCTGGTAGCCGGTTCCCGGCCCGGTGCGCATGTTCACCGCCGCGATGGTCTGGGCTGGGATGCCGGTTCCTTCAGGGAAACCGCCGTCCTGGGCAGTCTCATCCGGCGCTGGGGGGGCGTCTGTGGGTTCGACCGGTGTGCCGAGGTCGGGCGGCGGTGGTTGAACCGGAAGCAAATCGAGGCTCAGGTCGGCGCGGATTTGCACGTAGTCCGACAAAACCCAACCCTCCACACCCTCCGGTGTGCGGGCGTAAAGCCACAGCCCGTTGGCGGGGATGTCGTCGCGGGCCAGCACCTGCAAGGCAGTGCCGCGCAGCAGACGCGCCGTGACCGCATACTCGGTGCCGGGGCCGTGGCGCATGTTGAGCCTGTCCGGGATGACGGTTGCATCTGCGCCGCCTTGTGCCCCCGCCACGCCCCATTGCAGGCCAGCCAGGGCCACGCCAACGACGGCAATCACCAGCCACGTGCTCTGCATCAGAGAACGACCGCGCATGTGAGTTCTCTCCCAGAAATCGCTCAAGTGTCGGACGAGACGGTGGTCGAACGGACGCTTATGAAGAAACCATGACAACCTTGCATGAACTGGCCGATATGCGTTGGGCGTTCGGAGCGATGAGAAAAAACGGTAGTGCGTCTCGTGGCCGTCAGACTCATCACGCATCGCCCCTCGCAGTCATCACCCATCACCCATGCCGTTCGTGCCAAGCCTGTTTGTGTACTCCATGAGTTGTTTTGCAGGGAAGTGCCGGTAGTGTAGCATGCGGGATCACCTTGTGCAAGAGGGGGCGCGGCTTGCTACAATTGGTGTGATGCGATGGTTTTTACAAGGAAATATAATGTCCGGCCAACTGCCATCTGGCGCGAACCTCTGCGCCTTTTTTGATGACCTCGCTGCGCGGTGGGATGCCATGCAATCCCCGGAGCGCGACGCCCGTCTGGTGCGCTTGCTGGAGCCGCACCGGGCGTTGTTTGGTGGGGCACAGACTGTGCTCGATATTGGCTCTGGAACGGGGGTGTTTTTGCCGCACCTGGCACGGCTTGCGGCCCAGGCATCGATTGTGGCGTTGGATTTGTCCCGCGAGATGCTCCGGCGGGCGAAGGCAAACGGGCGCACGCCGGTGGGATACGGTTTGGTGCGCGGCGACGGCCTGCGGTTGCCCCTGCGCAGTAGCTGCGTGGACATGGTCACCTGCCACAACAGTTTCGCCCATTTCGACGATCGGGCGGCGGCGTTGCGCGAGATCCGGCGGGTGCTGCGTCCCGGTGGGCGATTGTTTATTCTGCACGATCTTGGTCGCGAGCGGGTGAACGCCATTCATAGCGCCGCACCCGATCCGCGCATACGCACGCACCTGCTCTCACCGGTCGAGCAGGTCGCGCCGGTGGTGAAAGCGTCTGGCTTTGAGGTGGTCACGCTGGCGGACGATGATGAGCACTATCTGATTGCGGCGCAGGCCGTTTAGCACACAACAAAGCGCCCCGGCTGAAAACCGGAGCGCGAGGTAACAGTTGGTGTTCGGCGCAGTCAGGCCAGCGCGTCTTTGGATTTCGTTACCTGTCGTGATACCCTTCGGCTACCATCGCCATCGCCTCAACCGGCAGACCTTCGTGGCAGCGCGTGCAGACGTACTCAAGCGTGATGTACGGCATGACCGCCGTCCCGTCCTCGCTGAACTGGGGCGCGGTTGGGTCGGTGTTGATCTGGTAGAGGTGCGTCTTGACGTCAGCCCACTTGCGGTCGGCGTTGCGCGAGCCACTTGCCGTCATGGGGGCCATGTGGCAATCCACGCAGGTCACGTTGTTGGCCAGGTGAGCCTCGGAATTCTTGTTATCGAAGTGGCAGTTGGTGCACGTATTGCGCAGGCCCTGGTTCGGGTTGACCTCAGGTTCGGCAAACTTCACGCTCTGGTGCGGGTTATGGCAGTCGACGCATTCCATCGCCGCGTGTGGCGCGGTGAGGATTTCCTCGTACTGCTCGTGGTGCTTGATGAAACCACCGCTGGCCTCAACGACACCCTCAGCGCCGCGATAGTGGCACTGGCCGCATGCTTCAGACGAGCGATCGGTGAGCATGTTCACCCGGATGGGTTCCTGGACGTGCAAGCTGCCGGGACCGTGACACTCTTCGCACTGGACGCCTTCTTCTTCCCACATACCGACCAGGCCCGGCATGTCGTACATGTGGGTCTCAGGATCGTGGTTGTACGCGGTCGTATGGCAGCTACCGCAGTTGTAAGGCTTTTCTTCGCCCGCATGGTAGGCAACCCAGTTTTCCTCGACGATGACTTCGCCGGTGCGCTCGTCGATCAACGGGAAGTTGTACTGTGTGGTGGCGTCTTCATCGCCGGTGATGATGAAACCGTTCTGGTCGATGAAACGCGCTTTCCAGGCGAATCCACCGATCACGAAGCTGATATCATCCCAGGTATAGCCTTCTGGCGGGTTGGGAACTTCGGTGAATGGGTAGTCGGGCGGTGCCCCGTCGATTTTGTTGAGCTTCCAGCTATGCCCGTGCAGGGCCTGCTGGGCGGCAACGTCAGCGTGGCAGGTGGCGCACGTGTCCTTGCCGACATACTCCGGAATCGAGTCCCCCTGAGCGTCAACGGTTGAAGCTGGAACACTGAGCACGAAGTAGCCCAGTGCGAGGAACAGGATACCCACCCCTAGGAGAAACATTTTTTTGTGCATTGTATGGCTCCTGTCAGGTAAAACACAACGAATTGGGACAGGTACTGTGGCCTGATCGCGCAATCTTGAACAAACTGCTACGCCCCTCATTATACAATGATCTTTGATGTAAATCGGGTGGTGATGACGTGCTTTTCATCATGTGATGAAAAGTACAATGTCAGTTGATGGATTTGATGAGGGCGGCAATCCCAACCCCTATGATGGTGATCCAGGCGACAGCGATCACCGCGCCAGCTAACCAGCGTGCTGGCGGTTTGGGCAACGGGTTTTCGCGGGCTTTGGCCTGGCATTCCGCCAGGACAGGAGGCGGAATCAACCGCCGGACGAGCATGATTCCGGCGGGAATGAGCAGCAGGTCGTCGAGATAGCCCAAGACCGGAATCGGGTCGGGGATCAGGTCGATGGGGCTGAGGGCATACGCCACGACCAGCACGGTCAACGCGCGCGCGAACCAGGGGACGCGCGGGTCGCGATAGGCCAGCGCCAGCGCGTGCACGTCGGTCTTGAGATCGCGGGCGCGGCGCTTCCAGGTGCGAAACATCAGGCTATCTCCTGAGTATGACGGTACGTGAGTCGTTTCAAGCCATGCTACACTTGCCATACGTAAAGTTGCAACCTTTGGAGCGGACACAATGGATATTTTGCGGCATGGTTACCGGGGTGTGGTGGTTCTGTTGGTGGCGGTTCTCGTGGCGGGTATAGTGCCGGGGCGTCCCGCGACGGCGCAAGAAGACGTTGCAGCCGCAGTCGAGGCGCTGGCGCTGCGCGTTCATCTTCAGGATTTGCGCATGCACAGCTACACGGCGTGGATTGGCGGCCCGCTTGGTGACCCTGAAAACACGCCGCGCAGCATCCCCCTGGGCGAGCGTCTAGACGCCTGGACGCTGGCGGGTTTCGCGGGCGATGCAGAGGTCGCCGCCGGTCAGCTTACGCGTCCCGTGTTGCTCAATTTCTGGGCGTCCTGGTGCCCGCCGTGCCGGTTGGAGTTTCCTCACCTGGTTAGCGTGGCGTTGGAGCCGGACGCGCATGCCTTTGACGTGATTTTTGTCAACATGGCTGACGATGCCCGCGAGGCGATGGCCTATCTCGCGCAGTACCCGCCGGAAATCACCACCGTGCGCGATGAAAACGACCGGCTGTCCACCCGCGCCAGCGTCCAGTCGATCCCCACCAGCATTTTGTTGGATGCCGATGGGACGGTGCTGGTCGTGCATGCTGGCATGATCACGCCGACGATCACCGCCTTTCTTGACGCGGTGGCCGCGCATCCGGGCGAGGGCGCTTTTGTTGCGGCGGATCATGGCGACGTGGTGCCCCGCGCGGAATTGGCCCCGGTCGATGGCGAAGCGGCGCGGCCCATCATGCCGGGCGAGACAGTCACCGGGACGATTAGCGATGAGGTGTTCCAGCAGGTTTACCGCTTTGTCGGGCATGCCGGAGACGTAGTGACGATTGCTTTGCAGGCCGAATCGGAGGACCTCGACACCTACGCGGTGCTGATGGCCGCCGACGGCACGCGCATCGCCGAAAACGACGACATTGATCCCGGCATCATCACCGATTCATCTATCACGGCGACGTTGCCCGCCGACGGTGACTGTCTCATCGTCGCTACGCGCTTTCTCGAAGCGGAGGGCTTCGCAACGGGCACGTTTAGCCTGCAACTCTCCCTTACGCCCGCCCAGGTCGCCCCGGACGCCTCCGGCGGCACGGATACGGGCGCGCCCTCGGCCCGGCAAGGGGGAGGGACGGTGCGCTATGGCGAGACGGTGCGCGGCGTGCTCGACGACACCCAGTTCGAGCAGCGGTGGACATTTGAGGGCCAGCGCGGTGAGGTGATCCGGGTGGTCATGGCGGCGGTTGAGGGAGTTCCCGGCGGCCTGGATGGGTACCTGATCCTCGAAGGGCCGGATGGCAGCGTCCTGCATGAAGTGGACGATGCCAACGACTCGGTGATGCCCGCCATCGACGCGTATGAGTTGCCCGCCAATGGCCGCTACACGCTTGTGGCGACGCGGTTTGGGTTCGCCAACGGCTTTTCCGAAGGGGAATATACGCTGACGCTTGAGCAGGTGGGGGCGCTGCCCGCCCTGGATGCGTCCGGGTCCGGAATTCCGCGCGTGCGCTGGCTGGGGCCGGGGACGCTGCCGCCGGGATTGCGCTGGCTGGTCTATAACGAGCAGGTCAGCGGTGTGATTAGCGACGAAGCCGTCGAAGGCTGGTACATTTTCCAGGGGCGTGCCGGTGACGTGATCACGCTGCGGATGCTGGCGGACGGCAGCGACCTCGATCCCTTCCTGATTCTGACGGACGGCGCTGGCTATGAACTGGCGCGTAACGACGACGCCGGAGATGATGCGACGGACGCGGTCATTGCGGACTATGTGTTGCCTGCGGACGGGTCGTACCTGGTTCGGGCGACGCGCTACGGGTTCGAGCACGGCCCCTCGTCGGGGGCGTATCGCCTGGCGTTGGAAACCGAAGCCGCGCAGGTGGTGATCGGGCCGGACGATCCGATCGAGTCGCTGGCATGGGGCGAAGTTGCTACCGGATCGCTTGATCTGCAGGCTTCCGTCCGGCGATACGCGCTGGAAGGGCAGGCGGGCAGCCGCGTGACGATCTATGTGGAGCGTACCGGCGGCAGTCTCGATCCCTGGCTTGTGTTGCGCGGGCCCGATGGCGGGGAGATCGCTTTGAATCACGACTGGTTGGACGCGGCATCAGCGCGGATCGCCGGGGTTACGTTGCCGCAGGATGGGACGTACACGGTGGACGTGATGCTCGATGACCTGACATCGGCGGGCGCGTACCGGCTGGTTGCGGTGCAGGCCCCGGCTGCTGGCGTGATCGATACCGCGTTTCAACCGGCGGAGGGGCTGGATGCGGAATTCGTCTTGATCTGGGACTCTGGTGCCGATCTTGATCTCATGGTGCGCGCGCCCGAAGGAGAAAGCGGGACGGTCGCGGCACGCGCCAATGATTTTTGCGAGGGAAGCGGCGCGTCGCCGGTGGAGCGCGTGGTTTGGAGTGAGGGCAGCGCCACGCCGGGGCTGTACGCCGTTGGCGTCCATTACCGCCTGAATTGCGCCGGGCAGCGCGATCCGGTTCGCTTTTTGCTCGCCATCGCGGTAAGCGGCGATCGCGTCGATCTGGTTGGCGGCGAGCTGGCGCGTGAGGGCGATCGCTACATGACGTATGTCCATGTTGAACCCTGATCGCGTTTCCCCGCACGGGCTACGGCTGGATCGTAAAAACGAAAATTTAACCACAGAGGACGCAGAGAACGCTGAGTGAAAAAGATAATAGGCAGATTCAGCGCATTCTGTGAAAAATTGTATAATGGTAGTATCCGGAGATTTGTAAGGGTGCTCGCTCGGAACGGTGCGGGCGATAGGCCATGATCGAAGGACGTGTTCTGCTCCTGAACGGCGGCACGTGGGAACCGTTGACGACGATCAGCGTCCCCCGTGCGATCAATTTGCTGCTCTCTGGCAAGGCGATTGTCGTCGAAGAAACGGGGCGCTTCTTACGTACGGTGCGGGCGCGGTTTTCCGTCCCATCGGTGATCGCGCTGCGCCATTATGTGAATGTACCGCGCCGTCATGCGCACTGGAGCCGCCAGGGTGTGCTGGTGCGCGACGGCTACACGTGCATCTATTGTGGGGCCTCACCCGGTGACATCGTGCGCGGAAGGCCCCTCACGCGCCGTGGTCTTACGATTGACCACATTTTGCCTGTCTCGCGCGGTGGCAAGAATACGTGGACGAATACGGCTTGTGCGTGCTTTGCCTGCAATCATCGCAAGGGCAACCGCCTGCCCGGTGAAGCGGGCATGCGACTCTTGTGGGAGCCGAAGATTCCGCGTACCAGCTATCTGGTGATTGAGATGGGGAACGGCCCGGATACGTGGAAGCGCTATATCGAGGTTTGACGTAACCTCTAGCGACGGGCACGCCAGGTTGTCAGAAGTCGGGCAGGGCGCAAGCGTTAGCGCGCCCTGGGCAGTGATGCTTTGCCCGCTTACGCCTGCCCCTCGTGAATCGCGCTGAGGGTATGCAACAACGACTCAACGCTGGGCCGCTTGGTGGCGAGCTTGCTATAGTATGCCAGCCGGATGACCCCCTGCGGATCGATGATGAAATCGCCGCCAAGCTGGTGCGGGTCCCCCTGGATGCCGTGCAACCGCCAGCCGCGCAACACCTTTTTGGTATAAAACCATAGCATTTGCGGGTTCCATACGCGCCACTCCCCGCTGAGAAGCTGGTAGGCGCGGTAGACCTCGCGGGTGGGGTCTGCAAGCATGGGGAAGGGCGACCGGGTTTGCTCGATCCACTGCTGGGTATACGCGCCGGTCACGAAGGTGATCACCGCCACCTGCGTGTTGAGCGCGTCCAGGGTGCTGGTGAAGTGACGCAACTGCATCACGTGATCGCGGCAGGGCAGTCAACCCAGGTGCCGCAGAAAGACCAGCAAGACGTTCTGGCCGGTCGCCAGCGTTGCGCTCAGGGTAAAGCGCTGGCCGTCGAGCGTGTCGAGTGAGAAGTCTGGCGCTTTGTCGCCGGGTTGGAGCATCGGTCACCTTTCCTTTTGTGGAGAAACTTATGGAGCACACACATAAACTTAGCGCAATCGGATTGGGTGCCAGGTAGCGAGTTATGAGTCATGAGTCGTAAGTCACGGGTGAGAGTTCCAGGCTCATCACTCCAAACCCACCACTCATAACTCACAACCCACAGCGCTTAAGCGATACGGCGCGGGTTATGCACCAGCGTACCGGCCAGGTACTGGCGGAGCGCTTCTTCTACCGACGTTTCGTTCACCGTGTAAAGCTGGATGCCCAGCGTGGCGGCGTGCTCGGCCCCGTGCGGGCCGATGCTGCGCGTGATCAACACCTTGCAATCGGTGATTGCCACGAATTTGTCCTGTGGCCCGTCGTGATGGTGGTGCTCGTCATGATCGTGGTGGCCGTGATGGTGCGCGGTGAATGCTTTGTCGCGCAACTCGCGCCCGATCTCGCGCCCATCCTCGACGGTCACGACTAACACCTTGCGGGCCTGCCCAAAACGGTTGCTCAACGTGATGCCGTCATCGGTTCCCAGCGCAATGTTGATTGTTGGCATGGTTGCGTCCTGCTCTCTGAAAAGACTCTATCACTTTTGCCAGTGATCGGTTAGATGAGTATCCACACCCGTAAGTTGCGCACGGTGACGTTTTCCGTCGCGGGCGTCCGAAGTATAATACGAACCGGACAGTCCCAACAGGAGGTGACCTTGATGAAACGGTGGATGGTGATTCTGGCAATGGGTTGCGGAGTGGTGTTCGCACTATCTGTCATGACGGCGACTCATCCAGTCTTGGCTCAGGATGGTCATGGTGAGGAAACCGGCGGTGAAGACGGAGGAGGTGACGGTGCGGGCGGCGAAGCTGCGGGTGATAACCTCGCGGCCCTGCGCGGCGCGGCGGTGTATGCCGAATTCTGTCAGGCGTGTCACGGCCCGGCCGGTGAGGGGATGGGTGAAGGTGACGCCTTCGCCGCGATCACGTTCAACGAGGAATCCGCGCGAAAGGCTATTGCCGAGGGATGGTCAGTCGGCGAAGCGGCGGTGGCGGCCATGCCCGCCTATGACGACGTGCTTTCCGACGAGCAGATCGAAGACCTCATCGCTTACATGGCAACCTGGGAGACCGGCGATGCTCCACCGCTGCCGGAGCCGAACATTCACGTTGAGGAAGAACTGGAAGCGGGAGCCATCCTGTACGCCAAGTTCTGCGCGGGGTGTCATGGCGTCAATGGCGAAGGGCGGGGCCATAAAGCCTTCCCCAGGCTGGACGTTGACACCGCCGATCTCGACCATGTCATTCGCCAGGGTCACCAGAGCGTTTACATGCTCGCCTTCGGTGAAGAGTACGGCGGCCCCCTGAACGACGAACAGATCGGTGAGCTGGAAGCCTATCTTGTGACCCTGCAGCCCGAGGAGACCGGTGAAGAGGAAGACCAGCGCGGTTACAGCCTCTTGATCGTCGTGTCGGGCGTGATCGCCATTTTGATTGTGGGCGCGGTTTACATGGCCCGCATGATTTATACAGCCGAATGACCGCAGGCGGGGATGCCTGGGCGCACCAGCATTGAGGGCGACTGACCGCGACGGACATACGCGGTTGTTTGAGGGAGATTTTAAGGTACGTTGCGCTTCGTTGGGCGCGTGTGTGTTGCTGCCCCATCTAGTTTTTGTTCCCGATCGCGGGTATATTGCCCGTGCTTCTAGTGGTTGCGTTTTTGGCGATGAACACTTGGTGCGCGGGGCAGATGCTGTTACAATTCAAATTGATGAAAAGCTGGGGGGTAATTTCGGAGAGGGTGTAGAAAAAGGGTTCGGTCATGGCAGAAGTTCAGTGGGAAAAGAACAATATATTGCCACAGCAGCGCAAGGCAGCGAAGCGCTCTGGTCGCTGGAAATTCATGATCGTGGGTATTGCGATCCTGGGAGCGATTGCTTATTTATTGTTTTCAAGCACACTCATTGGTGCGCGGTACTATGTGACGGTCGACGAGCTTGTCACGGACTCCGCGATGTTGGGCAAGACGGTGCGTGTGTCTGGGGCTGTTGATGGGGATCCGGTGTATGATCCCGACACGAACGAACTGACCTTCGTCATCGCCAACATCCCCAACGACAACGACGCGATCCGCGAGATGGGTGGGCTGGCTGCCGTCTTATATAAAGCTGTCAACGATCCGGAGGCCACGCGCCTTAAAGTGGTGGCGCACGATACCGAGATTCCTGATCTGCTCCAGCACGAAGCCCAGGCCATCATGTCGGGCAAGCTCCAGCGCGTGGATGGCGAGTATATTTTCTACGCGGAAGAAATCACCCTCAAGTGCCCCACGAAGTACGAAGAGGATGTCCCCGCCCAGGTGGTGCAGTAAGCGTCATACCACAAATTTTCATGCCAATCACAGCGCCGGAAGACACCTTCCGGCGTTATCGTTTGGCATTTGTGTCCCTGTTTGACAATAATCAGTAACAGAATTGCATCGAAAAGCATTGATGCGCTTCATCGATCCGGTGGCCAATGCGCTTCAAGCCGTGCCATTGACTGAGATGAGTATGGGCCACGTAGTGAAAACGCCGTCACGCTTTCTTCAAGTTGCTGCTCTAAATCTAATTCTGCAGGTTGGCCGGCAGCGGAGGCGATAGCCAGTGATGGCAATGAAGGCATAAGGAGATCACGTCATGCATCGAAGAATCCCGGTTTTTGTTTTAGTTATGACAGTTTTGGTGGTGGTGATGGCAACAGCAGCGCTTGTGCTGGCTGAAGACGCTGCCCCATCCGGCGAGATGAAAGCCCAGGGGCCGGGCGCGAGCGGCGCGGAGCTGCTCGATTACGTCCTGAACCAGGACCCCTACAAACACTGGAAATCATGGACGCCCGACCGTTGGAGCGATTTCGGCGGCTATCTGGTCGGCGGAACGCCGCACGGAGCCACGATCCGCATTTTTGTCAACGATGTGGCGCTGGAAGCGGTCGAGGCCGAAGACTTTGAGGGCGTGCTGCCCTATGGAAGCATTGTCGTCAAGGAAAATTACATGGGCACCCCCGACGAGCCGGGCGACGTGGCCGCGCTCACCATCATGGCCAAGGTGGAAGGCTACAATCCGGACGCCGGTGACTGGTTCTGGTTGAAGGCGGCGGGTGACGGCAGCGCAATCGACGCTGAAGGCAAGGTCGAAGGTTGCATCGGTTGCCACAGCCAGGACGGAAACGCAGATTTTCTGCTGCGTTACGCGTTTGGCGAGGAACCGGTAGAGTCCTACGGTGAACCACTTCCAGAGGCCAACGGTGAGGCTTTCATGGACTACATCATGAACGTCAACCCGTACACCGAGTGGGGTTCATGGCCTGCCACCGAGGCGGACGATTTCAGCGGATTCCTGGAAGGGGCCGAGCCGCACGGTGCGACGATCCGCATCTTCGTCAACGACCGCGCCCTGAACGCCATCGAGCGCGACAACTTCGAGGGCGTGCTGCCGGTGGGCAGCATCGTGATCAAAGAGAACTACATGGGCACCGTCGATGAGCCGGGTGATGTGGCCGCGCTGACCATCATGTACAAGGTGGACGGTTACGATCCCGAAAACAATGACTGGTTCTGGATCAAGGCGGCGGGTGACGGCAGCGCCGTCGACGCCGAAGGCAAGGTCGAGGGCTGCATCGGCTGTCACGGCCAGGACGGTAACTCGGATTACCTGCTGCGCTACGATCTACCCGAAGGCAAGCAGATGGAAGATGAGTCGATGGGTGAGGGCGAGATGATGGGCGCTGCGATTGACGGCAACGAGTTGATCGAGACGCGCTGCACCGTCTGCCACACTCGTGGCCGCATCGACAGCAAGACCGCCGACGAAGCGGGGTGGGCCGCGACCGTCGAGCGGATGATCGGCTACGGGGCGCAACTGTCGCCAGAAGAGCGCGATGTGTTGATCGCTTACCTTGCAGGCAAGTAGCCAATTCTTGACATACAACCAACGAACAGCCTGGGGCACACCTCAGGCTGTTTTGCTGTGGCCGGGGATCACTCATTGCTTTGGTGCATCATTGCGGGTTATTCCTTGAGGGTCGAAAAACACGCCATTTGGCTTGGGAAGACTCAGGCCAATTTCGTTATAATGTTGGGCAGAAAGATCGTTCAGTCTGGCTTTTGACAGGCATTATATGCAGTTTGTCTTTGAATCCGTTATCATTTGATACCGTCATATCGTTGCCAGATTGTGTAGGATATGGCCTGTTATATATCGAAGAAAATTGAAATACTTTTGTGATTACGAGTGGTAGGCAGCAGCGCGGCTGATTGCGCGGGCCGGTTCCCATCGGAGGGGGGGAGCCTGCTGCGGTAGCTCTGGCGCTTGCTGCCTGCATGTTTGTTTTGTGGTTTCGACGGTAGTTATTGCCTCAAGGTATTCAAGATGATTCAGGAGAAGACGCCGTGATCGCTGAAATCGGCATCATAACCACTGGGCTGGCGTTCTTTGCCGCAGTGTATGCGCTGGTAATGGCTCTTGCTGGGGCGCACATGCGCCGGGATAAGTGGGTTGTCAGTGCGCGAAATGCTGCGTTGATAACGTTTCCGCTTTTAACTGTGTCCAATTTGCTGCTCATCTACGCGATGCTCAACCACAAGTTCAGCATCGCGTATGTCTGGCAGACCTCAAGCCTCGATACGCCTGGTTTTTACCTGATCACGGGCTTGTGGGGTAGCCAGGCCGGGTCGCTGTTGTTTTGGTCGTGGTTGATGAGCGGGTTTTCTTTTGGTGCGCTGCTGCTCAACTGGCGCTCGGAACGTCGCCTGATGCCCTATGTGATCGTGGTGACCATGGCGACGCTCGGCTTTTTCTTGATCCTCAATAACTTCATTGAGAACCCCTTTGAGCGCTATTGGAAATTGCCAAACGGGAGCATCGAAGTCTCGTTGTTTGCGCCCAGCGATGGTTCGCAGGTCTTCGAGCCGATGGATGGGCAGGGCTTGAACCCGCTCTTGCGCCACCTGGGCATGGTGATTCACCCCCCGTTCCTCTATCTTGGGTTCGTGGGGTTCGCGATCCCCTTTGCCTTTGCGTTTTCGGCGCTGGTCACGGGGCAGCTTGGCTCTGAATGGCTCCGCGCGACGCGGCGTTGGGCGCTGCTGGCGTGGTTGTTCCTCAGCCTGGGATTGTTGCTCGGCGGGCGGTGGGCCTATGACGTGCTTGGCTGGGGAGGCTACTGGGGCTGGGACCCCGTCGAAAACGCGGCGCTGCTCCCCTGGCTGACGGGAACTGCTTTCTTGCACAGCGCGGTGGTGCAGGAAAAGCGCGGCATGCTCAAGTTTTGGAACATGCTACTGATCATCTTGACCTACCTGCTTGTGGTGCTCGGCACGTTTGCGACGCGCAGCGGTGTGGTTAGCAGCGTGCACGCCTTCGCCGAGTCAGAAATAGGCCGCCCCATGTTCGCGTACCTCGGCCTGTCCATGATTGCCAGCTTCGCGCTGCTGGCATGGCGGCAGGAACGGGGTGATCTGCGCGGCGTGGATGAATTGGACTCGATGTTCAGCCGCGAGAGCCTGTTCTTGCTCAACAACTGGCTGTTCCTGGGGTTGACCTTCGTGGTGCTGTGGGGGTCCTGGGCCGAGGCGATCACGACGATCATGGTTGACCTGGGGTTGCGCGATACGGTGATCAACCTGGGGCCAGACTACTACCCGCCCGTGACGCGCTGGTTCCTGGTCGGCATCTATGTGCTGATGGGGGTGGCCCCGCTGGCGGCGTGGCGGCGCTCGACGGCGCAGCGGCTGGGCCGCGCGATCGCCATTCCTGTCGCCGTGGCGGCGCTGGTCATGGCAGTCCTCGTGGCGACGGGGACGCATGATCTGTGGGCGTTGGGCGGTTACGGGCTGGTTACGTTTGCCGGTGTCGCCACCATCACCGAGATCTGGAAAGGGGTGGCGGCACGTCACCGGCGCGGCGAGAACTACTGGGCGGCTTTCAGCAGCCTGGTCGCCCGCGATCGTCGCCGCTATGGTGGCTATTTCATCCACCTCGGCATGGTCGTGCTGGGCATCGGTGTGATTGGCAGCACGGCGTTCCAGCAGACGACCACGCAGACGCTCGATGTTGGCGACCGGATGTCGCTGGCCGGTTACACCATCCAGCATAACGGGCTGTTTGAAGCGGTATCGGAAGATGGGCGGAGGATGATCATTGCGCGGGCAACGGTCTACAAAGACGGCGAGATCGTCGCGCACATTCGCCCGCGTCGCGACATTTTCTACAAGCCCGATCCCGTGACCGGGCAGCTTTCCCCCACCACGAACATGAGCATTCCCGGCATGTATAGCACGTTGGCCGCCGACGTTTACGCCCGGATCGAATATTGGGAAGGCAACCGGGTGACGCTCCGCTTGTATTACAACCCGCTGATCGCCTTTGTGTGGTTGGGCGGCGGGGGCTTGATCATCGGGACGGTGGTGGCATTGTGGCCGTCGCGCCAGCCGCGTCGAAAAACACAGCGACACCCCGTGCCCGCTGGCATGCGCGGCGCAGACGCGGGAGGTGACTAACCATGCAATCGGAAGGACAAACGGTGAATACGAACCTATCATCTGATGCTATGCCGGCCCGCCGGTGGATGCGCACCACCATGCTGGCGCTGGCGGTGCTGGTGGGAGTGATTGTGGTGGTGGCGCTGGGTGCAGGTTCGGCGGCGGCGCAGGGCGGTGGAGAGTTTGAGTTGCCGCCCGGCGTGACGTGGGATGATGTTAACGGCGTCGCCAGCAAGATGTACTGTGACGTGTGCGAAGGTATCCCCCTGGATGAGTGCGAAAGCGTGGCCTGCCGCCAGTGGCGCGAGGAGATCGCGCGGCAACTGTCCGATGGCCGTACCGAAGACGAGATCATCGACTACTTTGTCGAGCGGTACGGGGAAGACGTGTCCGCGATCCCGCGCGACGAAACCGATCGGTTCATCGCCTTTGCCGTTCCCGTGATACTCGCGTTGCTATTGGCCGTTACGGGAGGCGTGCAGGTGCTCCGCTATCGGCAGCGCGGCCAGCAATCTGGGCAGGTCGTCCGGCGTTCGTCCGGCGGGCTGCGGAAACGTCCTGTTCCCGACGATCTTGATCCGGCGCTGATCGAGCGCCTGGAGCGTGAGTTGGAGGGGCTTGAGTGATGACTGAGAGCAAAACACCCCACACAGAAACCCACCAGTCCGATTTACCGGAGTGGCTCCAAGACATAGCCGGTGACGAATTGGTGGCTCAAGCTCAACCGGTTGAGCAGCGCTTTTCCACGTTTACGGTGGTGGCCGGGCTGATCATCATCGGTTTGCTGGTCGTGATCGGCTATGCGCTTTACCAGCGCAGCCAGACGCAGCCCACCGAAGGCCCCGCCCCGGAGTTTACGGTGACGATGTTTGACTTCGACCAGATCGCCATGAGTGGCGAGCGCGTGGGTCTCAAGGACTTGCGCGGCAAGGCCGTCGTCATCAATTTCTGGGCGAGCTACTGCGTGCCCTGCCAGGAAGAAGCGCCGATGCTTGAGCGCGTCTGGAATGATTACAAAGACAGGGGTGTGGTTTTTCTGGGCATCAACACGGAAGACCCGTTGAAGGATGCGCTGGATTACCTCGCCGAGTACCGGATCACGTATCCGAATGCGCCGGATCAGGGCGGGCGCATCGAGGATAAGTACCGCATTACGGGTATTCCGGAGACGTTCGTGATCAATACGGATGGCGAGATCATCCGCCATTTTCTGTCCCAGCCCAACGAGCGCGATCTCCGCAACGAGATCGAGCGGGCGCTGGAAAGCTAGCCGCCGGTGCGCGGTGATGTGATCGGTTATGTGGGGGGGCGTATCGCGCCCCCGGAACGTCGTAGGGCGTTCCCTGGATGAGCGAAGCGAGCATATGTCATTAGAAGCAACACTTCTGGCGATTGTACTGACCGGGGCGCTGGCCGTATTTGTGCTGCTGCCGATCCTGGAAGGTGATGAAGAACCTGAGGGCCAGTTTGTGGCCCGCGTGGGCAGCCCGCGCCAGCGCCGGGCGCTTGAGACCTTGTGGGCGGAGAAAAATCGCATCTTGCGCACGATCCACGACCTGGACTTTGATTATGACCTGGGCAAGCTGACGGACGAGGTCTACACCGACCAGCGCGTCTATCTGATCCGGCTGTTCGTGGCCATTATCGAGCGAATGGACGCCATCGAGCGCGACATCGCCCGGCAAGCCGAGCGCATTGAGGCTGCCGTGGCTGCGCTGCGGCAGGCGCGTTAGGTCGGAAGGGCGTGTTGCCCGCTGGTGGGCCGGTCTCGCGCCGTGTGTGTGGGCTGTGCGCACTTAGTAGAAGGTGAGGATGAAGGTTGCCAACCGATCGTCGTGAGTTTCCGGCAGGGTGGAAGATGAGCTGTTTTTTCCAAAAACGTTATGGGGTGTTGGTGGTGGCGCTTGCGCTGGGCGTTGTCTTGAGCGCGTGCGGTGTGAATACGTCCGGCGAACCGGAGATCGTTCGTGAGATGGAAATAGTGTCGCTACCGACCGATCCCCCCCCGACTGTACCCGAACCAACCGATATGCCTCCGACGCCTGCTCCGGCGGGTGAGGAGGCCGCGCCC
>CAZSXY010000012.1:18648-48920 GCA_964611395.1 uncultured Anaerolineaceae bacterium
GGGGCGGTCGAAGGGCTATCCGCCGAGGAATACCTGCTACAGTCCATTACCGATCCAGGGGCGTTCGTGGTCGAAAACTACCAGGACGTCATGCCTAAGGACTACGGCGAGATGCTGTCTGAGGACGAAGTCAACGGGCTGGTCACATTCATTCTTGAGTTCGATCCGCAAAGCATGATGGACGACGCGGCGGACGATGAAAGCACGTCCGATTCGGCGGCATCTCTCGAACAGGATGAAACCCTGGTTGTGCGTGGCCACCTGGTGCAGGGCACGGCGGATGGGGAAGTGATCCCCGCCGGGCTGCCGATGCAGCTTTACGTGCTCGACGTGCATGGCAACCTGGCCGGCATCTACGAGACCGAATCCGCAGAAGGTGGCGCATACATCTTTGAGGACGTGGCGCGCGCGCTAGGCAACATTTACCTGGTGCAGGTGAACTATGACGGGGTGTCGCAAGGCGCTCAGATTCCGGCGATTGAGGGTACCGAAGAGACGATCACGCAGGATGTGACCGTCTACGAGCGCACCACAGACTCCTCGACCATCGCTATCACCTGGGCGCAGATGCTGATCAACTACGCGCCGATTGAGGGGTTTGGGCTTGAAGTCTGGTTGCGGCTGGAACTGGCGAATACCGGTGATCGCATCGTGACCCTGCCGGAAACGGCGGGGCCGAATGACTGGTTCGCTTCCGTCGCCGTCGAATTACCCGTTGGCGCGTTTGGCATCCAGCCGATGCAGACCGAAGGAAGCCAGCGTTACGATGTCGAATTGGTTGACGGCGTGCCCATCGTCAAGGATACATGGCCGCTGCGACCGGGCCAGGTACATACCATCACCATCGCCTATTACCTGCCGTATGAGGACGGGGCGGTGCTGGACCAGGCGTTCAGCTATCCGGTGGTTGATGGCGCGGTGTTGCTGCCCAACGACACCGTCGAGTTGGTCAGTGACCAGTTTGACGCGGAAGGCGAATGGCGCTACCGCGTGATGTCGGGCGGCGTCCGCGTGACCGAATTGCAGCCCGGCGAGGAGATCAACCCGGACAAGGACTTCACGCTGATCAAGGAGCACCTGCTGACCAGGCCCCTGACCGCCGATGAACGCATGATTTTTGAGCTGGTGGGGCGTCCGACGCGCACCATCACGGTGATGTCACCTGTGAACACGTCAGGTAGCGATAACTCGAATACGCTTCCGCTGGTGCTGGCGTTGCTCGGCGTGGTGGTGATCCTCGTCGCGGTCGTGCTGTGGTTCCGCCAGCGCGGATCGGTAACCCCACTGCGTGACGCACCCGTGATCGATGATGGTTGGGAGCTTCCGGTGGCTTCTGCGGGCAAGGATGACCTACTGCGGGCCATCGCCGAACTGGACGAAGCATACGAGAACGGCCAGATGGACGAGGAACTGTACCAGGAGCGGCGCGAGTTGTTGTTTGAGCGCCTGCTGCCATTCATGGCCGATGAGGAATAGGCGCGCGCCGGTGACCGATGATTGAAATTCGCAACCTAACCAAGACCTTTGGTTTGAACCCCGTGTTGCGCGGCCTCGATCTGGAAGTGCCACGCGGGCAGTTCCTGACTCTGTTGGGGCCGAATGGCTCCGGCAAGACAACATTGCTGCGCATCTTAGGGGCGCTTTCGCGCCCCACCAGCGGCGTGGTGCGGATCGGCGGGTGGGACCTGCCCGGCGAGGCGCACTTCGTGCGCGCGCAGTTGGGTGTCGTCAGCCACTTGCCGCTGCTGTACGATACGCTCACCGCCGAAGAAAACCTGATATTCTTCGCCCGGCTGTACAATTTGCCGCCGGAAACACGCGCCGAACGCATCGAGGCGGTGCTGCGGCGCGTTGGTTTGTGGCGGCGGGCCAAAGATATCGTGCAAACGTACAGCCGGGGGATGCAGCAACGGCTGGCGATTGCCCGCGCCATTTTGCACGATCCGGCGGTGTTGTTGCTGGATGAGCCGTATACCGGCCTGGATCAGGACGCGGCGGCGCTGCTCGATGAGCTTCTGCGCGAAGTTGCCGCCAGCGGGCGCACGGTGATCATGACCACGCATGACTTGCGGCGCGGATATGTGCTGGCCGACCGGATCGTGATCCTCAGCCGGGGCAAGGTCGCGTTTGACCGGTTGTGTAGCGACATCGAACTCGGTGAGTTGCCCGCGTTATATGCCAGTACGACAGGAGCAGTGACTGCCCGATGAGCGCCAGCCCCGAACCAACGACAAAGACTACCGGAGCCAAGGTGACCGTCGCACCTGCACCCTCACCGGCTGTGGCGGCCCGGCGACATCGCCCCGTGACCCCGTACTTTCGCGCGGTAGCGGCCATCGCCTGGAAGGACCTGCGGGCGGAGATGCGCAGCCGCGAGTTGATCAACTCGATGGTGCTGTTCACGCTCATGACGGTGATGGTCTTTAGCCTGGCGCTCGAACTGGACAAGGAAGCGCGGCAGACCACGGTGGCCGGTGTGCTGTGGGTCACGATCGTCTTTGCCGGGCTGATGGGATTAGGGCGCAGCCTGGCCTCTGAGAAAGATCGCGGAAGCCTGGACGCACTCTTGCTCGCCCCCATTGATCGCAGCGCGTTATTCTTCGGGAAGATGATCGGCACCCTGTTGTTTGTGCTGGTGATCGGCGTGGTGCTGCTGGTGCTGCTGACGGTGCTGTTCAACGTGATGCTGGTCAAGCCGTTGTTGTTGCTGGTGGTGGTGCTGGGCAGCATCGGCTTTACGGCGTCCGGCACGCTGCTTTCTAGCATGAGCGTGCACGCCCGCGCCCGCGAAGCCCTGTTGCCCATACTCTTGCTGCCGGTGGTGTTGCCGGTGCTGATCAGCTCGGTGCGGGCCAGCACCGCGATCCTGGAAGGGCTGCCGCGCGATGATTGGATGCCCTGGCTGCAACTGCTGGCGGTGGCCGACGTGATCTTTCTGGCGGCGGGTTACGGCCTGTTTGATTTTGTCGTAGAGGAATGAGCGGGCGGCGGTCCTGTCTGACCGCGTGTTGGGCTGGCGGCTGCTCGATTGGATTTATGAGGAGATTTATTCGATGACGTATTCAGAATCACGCACACGCATTCTTCGAGGACTGACGATTGCTGCTGTCGTGCTGTTTGTGATTGCGCTCTACCTCGATCTGTTCTGGGTTGGGCCGGAAAAGACGCAGGGCGCGGCGCAGCGCATCTTCTATGTGCATCTCGGCTCATTCCTGGGGTCGTTTATCGCGTTCACAGGGACGGTCGTCGCGGGGGTGAGCTACCTGCGCACCCGCAATCCCAAGTGGGACACCCTCGGGTTGTCCAGTGTTGAGATCGGGTTGGGATTTTCGGCGATCACCATCGTGACCGGCATGTCCTGGGCGCGCCCCATCTGGAATACGTGGTGGACGTGGGACCCGCGCCTGACCAGCATGGCGATCATGTGGTTGGCGTATGCGGCGTACACGATGCTGCGCACCGGCATCGAAGACCCGGAGCGGCGGCGGCGCTTTGCGGCGGTGTACGGCATCGTGGCGTTTGCCAGCGTGCTGTTTACGATCATCATCGTGCGTGTGCGGCCCGACACTATCCACCCCGTGGTGGCTGGCCCAACGCAGGCCGACCCGACCGGAAGCTTTGACGTCACCGGGCGCATCCGTGATACATTATTCTTCAACCTGTTCACGTTTGCCGTGATCACGACGGTGTTGATCTGGTACCGCATCCGCCTGGAAAACCTGACGCAGCGAGTCATGCGGCGCAAGCTCGAAGTGCTGGCGGAACTCTAGACCCGGAGGGGGAACAATGGACTTCGACTTTGGGAAATACACCGAATACATGGTGCTGGGCTATGCGGCGATGGCGACCATCCTGGGGCTGATGATTGCGTGGATATATCTGCGGTTCCGGACGGTGGTTGCGCAGCAGGAGCAAATTTCGCAGCTTGAGGCGGAGATCGCCGAGGAGCGCGACGCGCACAAGGCGACTACGCCCCATGCGCCGCCCGATTCGGTGGCCGACGTGGCCGTGACCGAAGAGGCGTGAGTCGCTGCCTGTTTTGACGGGCGGCGAGCTTCCGTAGCATTAAAACACACAGCACCGGCGCGATGGCCGGTGCTGCTGGTTCAGGTGGAGGTGGGGGGAGTCGAACCCCCGTCCGCAAGATTCGAGCACAAACTTCTACAAGCTTAGTCGACTTTTCACGTTCGCGTGTAGCAACCCAAGCCGACGGAGGTAAACCACACGCTAGCCGATGTCATCTTAACTGCTGCGTATCGGCGTCCGCGCAGGGCATCCTGTCATTTGTGACGCCTGCTTGCCGCCCGGACAGGACACGGTCGGGGCAGACGGATTACCCGCAGGTAATCTGTGTCTCGCGGCTGCTACGCAGCCATTGCGAGACGAGGAGTGCTCTGGTTGGCACTTTTCGTTTTGCTCTGGATTAACGAGGGAAGAGCACCTCGGCTTGCAGTCTGTGACCAACCTCCCACGTCGAAGCCAGTCACCCCCGCACCCTTATTATACAGCATTCTGCGGGGCTGTGAACGATCGTTTTGCCAGAAATGCATAAAAACGCCAACGGGCGCAATGGTGGGCGCAGCCGCCCAGGACTGCCGCTTCTCGGCTCACTGGCGCGATCTGGCGTGCGCGCTATACTTCGCTGCATGAGCACACGATCCATTCGCGCATTACTGTTGAGTACGTGGTTGTTGGCGGCGGTGGTGCTGGCGGCGTGCGGGGCGGTGGCCGACGTGATCGGCGAACGCGAGCAGCTAACCCCCACGCGTCGCGCCCTCACCACCGCGACCCCCGGCGGACGTCTGTCGGTGTGGCTGGTCACGCCGACCGGTCCATTCGATCCAGTGCCCACCCCGACTCCTGGCGGCGGCGTTGGGAATCCGGTTGGCCCGAATGCCACCGCGACCGCAGCCATCGCCACCATCCAGGCCGCCACCCAGACGGCAGCCGCGCCGGTGGTTGCGCCCTATTACCAGCCCGACGAGTGCCCAGCCCCTGCCGTGCCCCTGCCGCCGCCGCGCCCGCAGGATTTCGGCGATTATAGCGCGGTGATCGGGCAATTTCTGTCGGCGGGCGGATCGTCCACTGTGCTGGAAGCGACGCTGCGCAACTGGGGCGCGATCACCGAGCGGGGCGGGGTGGTGCAGGCCGATACCGACATCACCGGCGACGGCGTGGTGGAAGTGATCATCACCCTGTACAACCCGGCAACCTATAACGAGGAAGCCTTGCTCAATGCCGGGCAGTTGCTCGTTTACGGCTGCGATGGGGGCGGCTATCGCCTGCTGTACAAGACCGCCTTCAACACCAATATCGCGCTGCCGGAACTGGTGCGCGTGGGCGATATGAACACGGATGTCAAAAACGAGCTGGTGTACTTCACCGAGACGTGCAGCGGCGCGGGGTGCTTCAAAGAGGCGAAAATCCTGACCTGGAACGCGATTGTGGGCGCGTTCGAAGAACTGAATAACGGCCAGATCGTCGCCATCAACGGGCGGATCGGCATCGTCGATGTGGATGGCGACGGGGTGCTGGAACTCACCGCGCAGATCAACCCGCCCGGCACTGTGGCCACCGGCCCGGGTCGCAGCGTGGTCGATACGTGGGACTGGAACGGCGAAGACTACGTGCTCGCATTGCGCGAGGAAGTGGCAGGGGCGCGTTACCGCATTCACGCGATTTACGACGCGGACGACCTTCTGCGCGAGGGACAGTGGCGGCCCGCGATCCTGGCGTATGATGCCGCCCGCAAGAACGACGACCTGCTATCGTGGGCGATTCCGGGCGAATACGAGGCGTTGCGGGCCTACGCCGCATTCCGCATTATGATCACCTACGCCCTGCTGGGCAACGGGCGCGCGCAGACCTGGTTCGACATCCTGGTGGGCGAAAACCCGCCCGGTTCGCCGGGCTATGGCTTTGCCCAGATGGGGCAGGCGTTCATGGACAACTACCGCGCCACCGGAGATGCGCGGGCCGCGTGCGCGGTGGCGCTAAGCTCCGGCGCAAATGTGCTGGGCGTGCTCAATAGCTACGGCTACAGCAACCGCTCGTATACGCTCAAAGACGTGTGCCCCTTCTGACGAAGCATGCGGGCTGGCGGGGTTGGAGCCTCTTATTTTCCCGGAATGGTTGATCCGTCTTTCCCACGTACCACGTGTGACCGCCTACCCAAGTCAAAAAACTCGTGAAAACCGGCCAAAACAGTTGATTTGCCACCTTCCACCCCCTAGAATCAAAGGTAATGAAGCCGATTCATGGATGTGGATAAAGGATTATCGTGCCGTGCCGGTCGAAGTTGATTTTCTGAAGGAGCCAGCCAACACCATACGTTACAACTTCGCCGGACACATCACCCACGCCGATCTGGAAGCAGCCAGCGAAACAGAAGTAGCTATTTTCGATTCGTTACCCGATCATGCGCGTCTGTATATCATCGTTGAGATGTCAGACCTGCACACGATCAGCCCCAGCCTGTTCCCGCGCTTACAGGCGTTGCGCCTGGTACACGATCCCCGCATTCTCTACGTGTTTGTGGTTGGCGCAAACGCTTATCTTCGCGCCCTGGCTTTGAGCCTGGGCCTGTTCAACAGCCCCCACGAGTTCGTTTTTTGCGCCACGTTTGATGACGCCCTGAAGGCCATGGAAGCCCAGGCCTGAGGGCGCGGCGTTCGAGCGCGAAGGTTACGGCCTGTCCCTGTTTGGCTCACACACCGGGATAGCGGGCAAAATACAGCATGTCGTAAAGCTCGCCATGAACATCACACCCGTAGTTGCGCAGGCGGCCCTCATAGGTAAACCCTGCACGGCGCGCCACCGCTGCGCTGCGCTCGTTGCGCGCGTCACACCGAATCTCGACGCGTTGCGCGTGCAAAACCGTGAACGCAAAATCGACCGTCCCCTTGACCGCCTCCGTGATGTAGCCCTGCCGCTGCAGGCTGGTGCGCACCCAGTACCCGATCTCAAAGTACGGCACGTCCCAGCTACGCACGATTAGCCCGGCTCCGCCGACGAACATCCCGTCGCTCTTGCGGATGAGAACCATCGGCAGTTCTTCCCGCGTAAGCCAGCGTGCTGCCGCCTGGCGATAGTGAAGCTCGGTGTCTTCCGGCGTCGGTACGGGGTGCATCCAGGGGAACCAGGGTGACAGTTCCGCAACGGACTCCTGTATCGCCTGGTTGCCGGCGGCCCCGTCGCCGGGGCGCGGGGCGCGGACAACGAGCCGCTCCGTTTCGAAGTGGTCGGGGAAATCCAGCAGCACCGGCTTTGTGGATCGCTTCATCGCCTGCTTTCCTTCAGCTATCCAATAAAGAGACGGTGCGCCGCCGAGCGCATTCGACCGCGCACCATGCCGGATTCAACGTGGCTTACAATGCCTGGTGGATCGCCTCGGCCAGCGCTCCGCTGCGCACCACATCCACCATGGCGTCCAGATAAGGTCGCAGCGCCACATCGCGCACGATGGCGCTGAGTTCCTGCCCTGGGGCGATGTCGACGGTGCGCAAGAAGTCCATCGCCGCCTGTGTGCCGCGCCCCAGCCGTGCTTCCGGTTCTGCTTGCAGGCGCAGCTCAAGCGCCTGGAACGCGCATAACAGCTCGATGGCGATCACCGTCTGGGTATTGCGCACAATATCCGCCGCGCCGCGTGCGGCGATGGTGCTCATCGACACGTGATCTTCGCGGTTGGCGCTGCTGGGGATGCTGTCCACGCTGGCCGGGTGCGCCAGTATCTTGTTCTCGCTGACGAGCGATGCGGCGGTGTACTGGGCGATCATCAGGCCGCTGTTCAATCCTTCCTCGCCGGGGGGATCGACGATCAGGAACGGCGGAAGCCCCCGGTTCAGCCGCCCGTCCAGCAGCATGAACGTTCGCCGCTCGGAGATGCTCCCCAGGTCGGCCAGTGCGATCTTCATGAAGTCCATCGCGTAGCCGAGGGGCGCGCCGTGAAAGTTCCCGCCCGACACGGCCTTGATCACGCGCGGCAGGTGCATCGTGCCTTCGTCGTCCAGGAAGATCAGCGGGTTATCTGTGACGGCGTTGATCTCGGTCGTCAGCACGCGCTCGACGTAGCGCAGCGTATCCAGCACCGCGCCGAGCACCACCGGCGCAGCCCGCAGGCAATACGGGTCTTGTGGCGGCCCCCCCGCCGGGTCTAGATCGACATGCGCATCGCCGCGCGCCAGCGTGCTGCCCGCCAGCAGATCGCGGATGAAGCGGGCGACCTGCGCCTGTCCTTCGTGGCCCCGCACGATATGCAGGTGGGGCAAATAGGCATCGCGGAAGCCGCGCAGCGCTTCCAACGTCAGCGCCAGCGCGATCTCGGACGCCGCGAGCGTGTAAAATGCGTCGTGCCACGCCAGCGTGCCGATCGCGGCGCTCACCGCTGTGCCGTTGATCAGGGCGACACCTTCCTTCGCGCCCAGTTGCACGCGCGGAATGCCCGCCCCGGCCATTGCATCGGCCCCGTCCGTGAGTTCGCCTTGCCAGAACGCCTGGCCGTTCATGCCGGGCAGTGGCTCCTCACCGGGCATGGGCGCGCTGAGCACCAGCGCCAGGTGCGCTAGCGGAGCCAGGTCGCCCGACGCGCCGAGCGATCCCTGGGCTGGCATCGCTGGCAACACGCCCTGGTTGAGCATCGCCACCAGCGTATTGATCACCTCGCGCCGCACGCCGCTATAGCCCTGCGCAAGCGTGTGGGCGCGGATGAGCATTGACGCGCGGACCGTATCCGGCGGCAAATAGGGGCCGGTTCCGATGCTGTGGCTCAGCAGCAAATTGCGGCTGAGTTGTTCGGCTTCCCAGGTGTGGCGAAAGATCGCACGCCCGGCATTGTCGCCAAAGCCCGTGTTCACGCCGTAAATGACACGCGGCTCGCGCCCTTCGGCGGCGGCACGCTCGATTTCGTCCATGGTATGCCGCACCCATGCGGCGCTCCGCTCGATGCGGTCGAGAAGTGCCGCGTAGCCGGATCCTGGGGAGGCCGATGCGGGGAGCGGATGAACGGGGAAATTCTCCCGCGCGACGCGCACCACGTCCGGAATCGTCAGCGGATCGTGGCCGAGGTGCAGCGCGGTCGCATTGTTGTGTCTAATGTGCATAGCAATCCCTCACTTCAGAAAAAATAGTTGGGTAAAAAACGCCGCCGTGACCTGGCGACGCCGTCTTTTGATATGATTGTACCGCAGTTACCGGCCTGATTGCCGGTGTACTGCGGTCGCACCGGGCGACAGACGCTCGCCGGCGGGGGATTGCCCCCGCCCGAACGCACGCGCAACCTAACCGAGCGCACTGTCCGATGGCATGCTCTCTTCCCAAAAAGTGAACAGCGCCCCGACAGAGCGTCCCTCGTGATTGCATAAAATGGCGTCGCCCAAGATGGACGCCACCGATAGAGTCGTCAACCGGGTCAACCCTTCTTCGGCATGGGGGGCGTAGACGGTATCGGTGCAAACGACCTCGCTGATATCGTCCATGCCGTTCAATCGTTCCAGGGCATTGCCAGTGAACAGGCCATGCGTGCAGGCCAGGCAGAATTCCTGTGTGCCGAGTTGTTCCTTGAGCACCTGCACGATCTCGACCATCGTGCCGCCGGTGGCGATCTCGTCGTCGATGACGATGGCGCGGCGTTTTTCCACGCCGGTTCCCAACACTGACTTAATCTCGACCTCGGTATCGGTCAGGCGCACTTTGCTGCCGATCGCCATCGGCACGCCGAGCGCCGCGGCCAGCTTGGAAGCAGGCTTGGCATACCCCACATCGGGCGACACCAGAACCGTGTCCGAAAGGTCTTGCTGCTTAAAATAATCGACCAGCACGCGAAGGCTGGTCAGATGATCGAGCGGCACGTCGAAAAAGCCGTGTACCTGGGGCGAGTGGAGCGTCATCGCGATGACGCGGTCTGCCCCCGCCGTTTCGATCAACTGGGCGACAAGTTTGGCCGTAATGCTGATGCGCGGGGCGTCCTTTTTGTCCGAGCGCCCGTAGGCATAGTAGGGGATCACCGCCGTGACACGCCGGGCATCGCCATGACGCGCAATATCGAGCATCATGAGCAATTGCATGATATGACGATGGACGGGTTGAGTAAGCGACTGGATGATATAGACGTCTTTGCTGCGCACACTCTCGCCCAATTGAACGCGCAGCGTGCCGTGACTGAAACGGCGAATGAGGGTTGGGCGCAAAGGCACACCCAGATATTCACAGATGCGGCGGGCGAGAGGCTCGTTGGATGTGCCCGAAAATATGAACAGATCGTCGCCGGTCAAACTCGACCTCCTTGACTCTTGAGTGCACGCTCTCCCATTCCTTACTTTACCGCCTGAAGCTAAATATGCAAAGCCCCAACCTGCGCGGCGCTCTCACAGAATCGCCGTTTAAGCGCGGTTGTTATGATGCCTGGCATAGTGCTGCATGGCGATGCCGGGGTTCTCTGCCGGATCACCGATCAGATAGCGCGTGCTGGCAGGTGGAGTATAATTCTGGCAAGCATGTGAGTTTCTTTCTTCCACCTGCCGGGAGTTATCATGCCGTCAGTGCGGACAATCCGCTGGCCGGATGATTATGAGGCCATTCTCAACCACATTCGGCTCAGCTATGGGCCAGGCGAATACGAGGTCCTGGCGCTGTCTTATGGCGACACGCCTTTCTTCGATCCGGCTGACTGCTTTGTGATTGATGGCGAGGCCGAGGGGGAGATCGCCGCTCATGCCATGATCGTGTCCCGGCTGCTTCAGATCGGTGAAAGCGTCCTGCCCACCGCCGAGATCAGTTTGCTGAGCGTGCTCGAACCCTATCGAGGGCGTGGCTACGAGGAGCTTCTGCTTGACGCCATACACGACTGGATGACCGAGCGTGACGACGCCCTGGGACTGAGCTTCGGCGATCCAGAACTGTTCGAACACCGGCAATATGCCTACGCTGTGGGTCTTTACCTGACCAGCTACGAATCCGAGATGCCAACGGCTGCTGCGATCAAAGCCGGGCATTGGGATGTCGCTCATGCCTACGAGCGCCGCACCGCCGACTGGTTGGGGGCACGCAACCGCGAACTGGTCGTCCGCCGCTTTTACAGCAATGACCTGCCTGCCGTCATGGCCTTGTATGCTGACGCGAGCGCCAGAGGACATTACATCATGGCGCGTGACGAGGCGACCTGGATGTGGCAGGTTGACCACATGGTTCATGTTGGTCGTAGCGACCCGAACGACTTTCTGGTCGCCGAGGTTGATGATCAACTGGTCGCCTATGCCCGCATGGTGACCCAGGGATCGGTCAATGTCTTTCGGAACGATGACGGCAACCGGATCAGCGTCATCGAGGCCGCTGGCGATCATCCCGATGGCATCGAAGCGTTGCTGGGGGCCATTGCTCGCACGGCCCAGGCGTTCAATGCCGCCTCCGTCAGCTTGTTTGTGCATCCGCAAAGCGCCTTTATGCGGCACGCGCTGGCACGCGGGGCCAGCCTGCGACACTTTACCGGCGCAGGGCTTGTGAGGTTGCATAATCTGCCGCTGGTGTGCTACCTGTTGCAACCAACCCTGGAGGCCCGCCAGCTCAATAGCCGGTTTGCGGCGCGCTCATACCAGTTGATCATCACGACGGAACATGAGCAGGCCGAGGTATTCCTGGGCCTGGACGACCCGGAGATTGTGGAGTTGGAAATCCCGTCCACTTCGCTGGTGCGACTGATCACCGGCTGGTACGGCGTAGAGAACGTGACGGCGGGTTACCACGAACGACACGCCGACCTGCTGCGCGTGTTGTTCCCCCGCCGCGATCCGAAGATCGGGCTGGCCGACCTGCTATGAGCGCGGCGTGCCGCACAAACCCAGTTGTTTATGAGAAGGTGACCCGCTTCAAGGTTACGGGAGAGCAAACGCATGTCTCAGATCACAGTGCGACAGGCTGTTTTGGCCGATGCGGCCAGCATTACGGAGCTGCATAACGCGAATATCACCCTGTGGACTCGGCGCGATGCCAACGGGGAACCGTTCCCGGTGGCCTACGACGACCTGACTCTGTTCGAGCGCTGGCTGATCGGTGGCCCCTGGGCCAGCGTCGAAATGTGCTCGGTTCACCTGGCAAACCTGTTGCGCGGCACCGATGGCATCCCGCTGGTCGCCGAGATCGAGGGCCGGGTTGCCGCCGAAGCCGAAATTTTCATCGGGCGGGAGCCGGAACCGTTCGGCCACCACGTCAATATCGCCAAACTGACCGTACACCCCGATTACGCCGACGCCGGACTGAGCAGCGCCCTGTTGACCTACATCCAGCAGATCGGGCAGGCGATACGCTGCAAGCGCCTGATCGTCGCCGATGGCGATGCCAACGCCGCGCTCTACGAGCATAACGGCTTCAGCCGCTCGCACGTCGGCCACCGGATCGTGTTGCCCGCGCGCACCGGGCGGGTGTTTTACCAGGCGAGTGATCTCAAGACCTTCGACCCGGCCCAGATCGACGGCTGGCATATGCCACTGGGGCGCTTCCAGAACGCTCGTCAGGAATGGGATCGGCTGACCCCCGGCTTTTGGAACAGCGTGCCGGAGATCGTGGAAGTGGACACGGCCCGGCTGCGGATCACCGTCACCGGCCATGAAGCGTTCGCCCTGATGCTCCAGGATCGCGACAACCCGGCGCGTGTCCATGCCTATGTGTGGACCAAGCGCCCGATCAAAGGGCTGCTGGTCATGACGTTGTGCGACTGGGCCTCGCGGCATGATTATGAGGAAATCGTGAGCTTCGCCTGGGATTATGCGCTGCCCATGCTGGAAATGGATGTCACCCGCGAGGATTATACGCAACACCTGTACAGCCTGGAGCTATGAGCCGGGCATAAGCGGCGGCGAACATCAGAGAATCGTTAAGAAATATCAACACCCATTGACATTTGTGGACGTTTTCTCTACAATCTCAACAACGGTTGGAATTCAATCATCGCACAAGCGAGAAAGCAATCCACCGATGCTAATCTACACCATCTGTATGTGTCTGAGGCAGGGGCGCTAAGGCGCACAGCTTCAGACTGACCTGATCGACGATATTCCAGGCCAACGGCTGAACTGCGCGGCAGTGCCCCTGAAGCGGCGATTGCGTGTCGCCGCCCGCGTTAATGGGAGCGCTGCCGTTTTGTGTTGCTCGTTGGCCTTCTTGTGTCCGAAAAACTACGCCCAATCCAGGAGGTATCTTCATGACTACGGAGCGTCGTGTAGATCACAACCAGATACGAACCAACCAGGTATTTACCATCACTTTGCTGGCGTTGTCCTTTGTGCTGGATGCACCGGCGCTGGCCGCTTTCACGGCCCTGGTCATGGTCATTTCGGCGGCCATGCCGCCGCTCGGCTTGTTCTCGTGGGTATACCAGCGCCTGCTGCTTCCAACCGGGATCGTGAAGCCTGACATCGTGCCCGATAATCCCGAACCGCACCGCTTTGCGCAGTTGGTGGGTAGCGTCTTTGTGGGGCTGGGCGTCCTGGCGCTGGTCGCCGCCCTGCCGGTCATCGGCTGGGCGCTGATTGGGTTGGTGATCGTGCTCGCCAGCCTGAACCTGTTCGCCGGGTGGTGCGCGGGCTGCACCATGTACTACTGGTTCAACCGCCTCGGCATACCCGGCTTTGATCGCGCTCCCACCGAGGTGCGCCGATGATCCAGCGCCTTATTTTCCTCGCGGCAATCAGTTTGCTGGTGGCGCTGGCATATTGGGGCTTGCGGTGGTATCAGGTGCGCCGGGCCACGCGTATTGCCCCCGCTGACCCGCTGCTGGAGGGCATGCGCCCCGGCGTACCGGCGATTCTCTATTTCACGTCGCCGATGTGCGTGCCGTGCCATACCCAACAACGCCCGGCCATCCGGCAGTTGGAGCGCGAACTCGGCGATCGCGTTCAGGTGATTGAGGTCGACGCGCTCGAATACGCAGAGGCGGCTTCACGCTGGGGTGTCTTGAGCGTGCCCACCACGTTTATCCTCGACAGGCAGGGCCGTCCGCGCAAGATCAACTACGGGGTGGCCGGGGCCGACAAGCTTCGCCACCAATTGCAGAGCCTGTAGCGTTTTCTAGTAGGTGGGCAAGGGGCGCGTTTCCCACGCGCCCCGCAGGGATCACGGCGCGAGGCGGAGCAACCGCTGCGCCAACGCGCGAAAGACTTCGGGGCGGTCAATGTCACATACAAACAGGCGTGTCTGTGGCGGGAGCGCGGTTCGCTCGTCGCTGGTCAGATCGGCGAGTTTGTCGGCAATCCGGCCCGATCCGCGCACGACCACAATGGGATTGCCCTGCCGGGCGTGGGCGTGAGCTTCTTTCAGTACGATCTGTCCGCCATTGATTACCAGCGCAAAGCCGGGTTTGCCTGACGCCCGCAACAAGCCAACCAGCAACTCGGATTCAACCCCGAACGACTTACCCTCGACAAAGACGAAATGCGTGTGCGATGGGCCGAGGGGAACCGCATCGGCATCACGCGCCGGGTGGCCGGGGTAGACGACGAGCGCGTGGGGTGCGACCCCTACGAGCGGGAAGGTTGCCCGTGCCGCCGCGCGCGCCTCGCCGAGTGCCCGGACGACTCCGGCATCGGTTGCTCCATCGGCCACCAGCAAGCGGCGTTCTTCGGCCAGCGGGATCAGCGCCGCGTCGATAAACGCGCGGGCCGCGCTCATTTCCGCGTCGTCCATGGCTCCCGCGCCGCCGTGTACAATCACCACGCCCGCATACGACGGCACATCCAATGCCGCGAGCGTGCGGGCTGGGGGTTCCTGGGGACTCACACTGATTGCGCGTGCGCGGTGGTCGTTGAATTCAATCGTGAATACTGCATGAGAAGTCATAGTTTTCCTTTGTAACCTCCCGCTCCTGCGACCCCTGAATAGATCATCACCCAGTTTTCTACACAGCACACCCGCAAAACAGGGGGGCAGGGCCATAGTTGCTTCGCATTATACTATGGTTCGCGTCCGGTATACGATGCGGGCGATTCTAATGGGTTTTATACATCCATCGGGGGTGAGGATGTATACAATACCTGGTGGGTCGGTTAACGCACTGGCCGACGCCCATTGCCAGCCAGCGCGTGACTCATAGAAGTGAGGAACGTGTCATGACCAAGAAAACAACACCCAACCCGGAGCTGGCATTTTTGCTCGAGCAGCAACATATCCTCGATCGGAAAATCAACCGGCTGCAAGGGGGCTTCGAGTCAGCTCCAGGCGCGAACGAAGCTAAGGGTTTGACCGCGCTACTGCAAGCGGAAAACCAGGCCCGTGATCTGCTGACCAACCTGATCAAGAGGTATGTTGATCAGAAACCCCTGTCGCTCGAAGCTATCGTCCTCGAACAGATTGAGGAAAACCAACGCGCGGCCAACCGTACCCAACGGCGTTGGCAACGGGGGAAACCCTCTCCTCAGGAATTCTGGGACGCCGAGATCAGGCGTACCTTCCTGAAAGACCTACTCCAGCACTACCACGACTACCAGGACGGGCGAAGCATCTATACAGTGACCGACGATGCTCAGGCAGGACTGCGCAAGGAAGCGAAATTCACTCTCCCTTGGTACCCGGATGTCGAAGCTGCGCCCGCAACCCAACCCCAACACCCGCGCCGTAAGCATTCGGAGACCCTGAAAAGTACCATTACTAAGGCGCTCGACTCGCGGGGTTATGACGATCATCACCTGACGGTGGTCGCGGAATCAGACGGATTCGTGCTGGTGACGGGTTATGCGCACAGCACCACTGGGCGCGAGGACATCATTCAGACTATTCTCAACGTGGAGGGTGTGAGGGAAGTGCTGGCGTGTATTCTGGTCAACGCGCCGGAACATTGCCTTGTATGCAAAGCCCAACGCCTGCATCTACCGGCCTCTTGATGCCCTAAGGCGTCGGCTTGAACCGGATCGACTCAATCATCGCGTCGATGGTGGCTTGCGGAATCCGGCGATTGCGCGGGCCGCTGAATTCGCCGCGCAGCCACAAGATGATGCCGTCATGTTCGACATAGACATCCCACGCGGCATCTTTCCACTGGCCCACACTGGTATATTCGTAATAGTAGGCGTGGCGACCGTCCACCTCGATTTCGCGCCGGTCGTAGGTCACTTCCGCGTCTTCATCGAAATTGTAGCCGTGCTGGTGCCACTCGTACTTCGTCCTGGCCCAGCTTGCATCGTCATAGGCGGGCGAGGTGCGCGGCACATCCATCACGATGATCGACACCTGGGTGTCCGGCAAGTCACCGCCGGTCAGGGCCATCCCAAACCCCTCGGCAATCATCGCGCCCAGGTCGATGGTGGTTCCGGCAAAGCGATCGACGTCGTTGTACAGCTTGTGGTTGGCGACCCCGCAGACCGGATACCCGGAGGCTTCGCGCTCGCAACGTGAATCCCACCCCTCAGGGTAATCGACCGTAAACGTTCCGCCGTCGAGCATCGTCATATCCGGAACGTTCTCGCCGGAAACGTCGATCCACCCCTGCCGATCCGCCACCAGCAACAACGCCGCGGCCACGAGAAATAGGGCGAGCACCCCCAGTCCGCGCCGCACTGTGCGGGCGATCTGGCGCTTGTCATCGGCAAACACATCTGTCTCAACTGTCAACGGGCGAATTGGCGATGGGGCAGACGGGTGGGCAATCGTTTCTCCCAGTTGGAAGGGCGGCTGCGAGGCCTGCCTGGTTTGTCCCTCTGCTGGCGCAATCGGCTCGCTCACGAAGGCCAGTCCCGGCCCCCATTCCGGCTGGTTGCCCGTTCCCGGAGCCTGGACATGGCCAACCGGTGGCTCACCTAGCCCGGTATGCCCGGACGGGTCAAAAACGTTGGATTGATCAAACGGGTCGTGGCTCCCACCGCCCGGCGACTCTGTGAAGGGACTGCCGCCGGTTTCGTCGTGATCATCGTCTGGGCCGGACGTGTCGTCGTCGGCCACCACGCCAACAAACGGGTTGTTGACGGGCTGTCCGGTGAACGGATCGATTCCGGCGGAGGTCTGCGCGGCATACTCTTCGAACGACGGGATGTCTTCAGGCGGAGGCGGCTCGACCGGCGCGGACGGAGTCGCCAGAATGGCGACATCAGGCGATTGCTCTGGCGTCGCACCGGGTCTCACTTCGAAAAAGGAGTCATCCGGTTCTTCGTCCGGCGCAGCCGTCAATCTGGCAAGCCTGGCGCGTGCCTTCTCGTGCGACGGATCGATCGTGAGAACCATCTCCAGGCAGCGTTGCGCTGTTTCGGGCTTCTGGACCACGTGGGCCAGCAACCACCAGGCGCGGGCATCATTCCGGTTGTCTTCCAGGTAGGCTTTGAGGATCGACCCGGCTTGCTGGCGCTGTCCAGCTTTGATCAACCGGTAGGCTTCGAGGAGTTCGGGCGAGGGTGGCGATTTCGCCATGACGCACCTGCCTATGCTTTGCTGCCGTTCAGTTACTCATCTGAAGGGATGTCGCCATTTTAGTATACTGGATGGGGCCAATTTCGTGCGACTTGCCAGGCTCTGCGCTGCTACGCGCAGGCGTAGGCGCGTCAGCGAAAGCGTCTCCGCTGGCGCTGCGCTTCATACATCAGGATTCCGGCGGTCATCGCTGCGTTGAGGGATTCCGTCCGGCTAGCCATCGGGATCGCTACGGTGATGTGCGGCAGGTTGCGCACAGCCTCGCTCAAACCGTGTGCTTCGCCGCCCACCACGATCAGCGAAGGCGGAGTCCAGTCCATCTCATCGTACGCCAGCACTCCGCTTGCATCAGCAATCACCAGCGCCATCCGGGGAAACGTATCGATCAGCTCCGGCCAGTCCATCCGGACAACCGGCACGCGGAAATGCCCGCCCATGCCTGCGCGAAGGGTCTTGGGATTGAACGGATCGACGGTGCCCGGCGTGAGCATGATCGCGTCGATACCTGCTGCCGCAGCCGTACGGATCATGGTGCCCAGGTTTCCGGGGTCGCGCCAGCCATCGGCCACGACGATCAGATCGGGGTGGGAGGGAACCGGGAGGTCGGGCCACGGAAACACACCGACGATGCCCTGTGGGGTTTCGGTGTCGGCCATCTCGCGCATCACGGCGGCGGTCACGGGCTGGTGGGGCACGCCGCTGGCGTCCAACGCATCCAGTACCCCGGCCAGTGCGTCGCCCGTATCGGCGGTGAACAGTACATAATCCGGCAGGACTCCCGCCCGGAGCGCGTCTTCGACCAGGCGCAGGCCTTCCAGCACAAGCCGCCGCTGCTTGCGACGCGCCTTTGCCTGGCGCTGGAGCTGGCGCACGCGCTTGACGCGTTCGTTTTGCGGGCTACTGATCAGCGACATGGTACAGGTCAGGCAAGCGCCGCCGCTTGTTGGCGGGGGGAGCGGGGGGCGTCTTCCGGCGTGGTACGGCGGGTGGTGGCGGCGGCCCGAACAGATCGCGGCGATTGTCGCGCAATACGTCCAGGTGAGCGTTCAACCGGCCCACCAGCGCGGGCAACCCCCCGTAACCCGAACACTCCAGGCGATCCGCCACTAACGGCACGGCCCCGGCGCTATCCGTTTCCATGATCACCATGTCGCCGTTCTCGACATCTTCCGCCTGTTGCGCCAGCCGGAACAGGATCACATCGTCGAGGTCGTACCACTGCCAGCGATCATCGGCGGGCAGCAATACGCCTACCTGCTGGTTCCTGCCGTCGAAGGTCACACGCAACACCCGCTTTTGCCCGCGCCGGACGACAAGCCCATAGAGGAGCGCGGCGGCGCATAGGGTTCCCGCGCCCGCCACCAACCGAAACGACGTGGCCGTTTCATCCAGCACGCCGGCTACCAGCAATGAAGTTGCCAGCACCAGCCCAACAGGAATGCCGCCCGCCAGACACCACAGCCACACGACCGGCCACCACCCATCCGGGCAGGCACGGTAGCTGATGGTGACCTGCTCGTCAGCGTGTCCGGGAACCGTGTAGGTGTGCCAGGTGAGCATAGAAGCCCCCAAAATACGAAAAACCGGCGTCTCGGCTCAGGTGCGATGAGCCGCCGGTTTCTCTCGCCGTGTACGTGCTATGACGAGCTATGCCTGCTTGACCAGCTCGACCAGCGACGCAAATGTGTTGCTATCACGCACAGCAATATCGGCCAGGACCTTGCGGTCCAACTCGATGTTCGCCTGCTTGAGGCCGTGCATGAAGCGACTGTAGGACAACCCACTCAGACGGGCAGCCGCGTTAATGCGGGTGATCCACAAGCGGCGCAGATCACGGCGACGGGTCCGGCGGTCGCGGTAAGCGTACCACTGGCTCTTCATCATCGCTTCGTTGGCGCGGCGGAAGAGCCGGTGCTTGGTTCCCCACTGCCCCTTGGTCATCTTGAGGATTTTCTTGTGACGACGGCGCGTAACAAAACCGCCCTTGACACGAGTCATGACGAGTACTCCTTGCTTCGAATATCCGGCCCGGCACAAATTGCCGTGCGCTACCGAATGATGCTAGGCCGGCGGGTTCTGCTTGTATTTACCCAGGTAGGGGGCCAACCGGCGAACGCGCTTGGCTTCCTTGCTGTTGCTCACAACGAGCATGCTGTCAAGCTGCCGCTTGACGCGGGCCGACTTGCGGCGACGCAGGTGACTCTTGCCGCCCTTGGTGCGCATCACTTTGCCGGAGCCGGTCACGCGGAACCGCTTCGCGGTAGCCTTGTGTGTCTTGATCTTATACTTCTTCTGCTTCGTTTTAGCCACGACCAGAACTCCCTATAAACATACCAACACCGCACAGGAGTGCGGCGCAGAACTACCTGACTTTTCCCACCGAAATTGGCGCAATCGCCGCGCCTATTTCTTCTTCTCAGTGGCTGGAGCCAACACCATCAACATGGTACGCCCTTCCATGTTGGGGGCTTGCTCCACCACAGCCACATCTTGTAGCTCTTCGGCTACCTCGCGCAGCATGGTATGCGCGATCTCTGGGTAGGTGATCTCGCGCCCCCTGAAGCGGATGCGCACCTTCACCTTGATGCCCGCCTCCAGCCAACGCCGCGCATCGCGCACCTTGAACTGGCGGTGGTGATCGTCTGTCTTGGGCCTTAACCGGATCTCTTTGACTTCGACTTGTTTTTGCTGCTTGCGTGCTTCGCGCTCTTTCTTGGCACGTTCATACAAGAATTTGCCGAAGTCCATAATCTTGCAAACCGGTGGGTCAACATTGGGTGCAACTTCCACCAAATCCAATCCGCGTTCGGCGGCCAAATCCAGTGCCTTGTGCAAGGACACGACACCGATGTTTTCGTTATCATCGGTGATCAAACGCACCTCGCGTGCGCGGATCCTATCGTTGACCCGGTAATCTCCTGCGCTTATGGCCCTATCCTTTCGTGTTCTGATGTCCGGACCGACACGATGTATTGTGGGGATGCAGTGTAGCATAGGCGACGCAATTCGTCAACCGTCTTACGCGAGAATCAGGCGAAAACGGTTCGTTGCCCCAACAAGAGGGCGAACACCCCCGCGCCCGTCATGGCAGCCGCTCTGTCTCGTCCGATTCTGTGGTGACCGGCAACCAGATCGTAAACGTGCTGCCCTTGCCCGGTTCGCTGCGTAAATCGATGCGTCCCTGGTGCAGATCGATGATTTCCTTCGTAATCGCCAGCCCCAACCCCGTTCCCGACGCCATCTGGACGGCCTCATCGGTGCGGTAGAAGCGGTCGAAGATAAGCGCCTGGTCTTTGGGGCTGATGCCAATGCCCGTATCCTCAACTTGCAGCCGGACTTCATCACCGATTTTTTCCAGGCGCAACGATACCTGTCCCCCCGGCGGCGTGTACTTCACGGCATTGGTCACCAGGTTGCGCACCACCCGTGTGAGTTGGTTCACATCGCCCACGATATAGCATGGCTCCTGGCACTGTTCGGTGTTGAGGGTAATATGCTTCTCGCGGATCGCCAGGTCGAGCGCTTCGACCACGTCACGGCACTGCGCCAGCAAGTCAAACCATTGGCGCTGCGGCATGGCGCGTTTGGCATCGAATCGGGACAGTTCGAGAATGTCTTCGATCAACTCGCGCAGGGCATAAGCTTGCTGCTGGACTTCACCGATCACCATGCGCCGCTCGTCATCGGAGAAGCGATCGTAGTACTTCAGCAGCGTGCTGATCTGCAGCAACACCGTCGATAGCGGTGTGCGCAATTCATGGGATACCGTGGAAACGAACCGCCCCTTTAATTCGTCCAACTCGTGGAAATGGGTCACGTCATGAAGCGCGATCACTGTGCCCTGTATTTCCCCGCTGGCGTCGCGCACCGGTGTGCTTTTCGCCTGGATGGCGCGACGCCGCATCTGTGTATAGAGCGCGCAGCCGCGCCGCCGGGCGTCGTCGGTGTCATCCCCGTTTAACCAGCACGGCCATGCGGCATCCTCGTCAGGGGTGGCCCGGCACGGGGATGCCACGCACCGGCTGGCGATTGATGGCCCGTCCGGCGGCTCAAGCGGCGTGACCGGAAGCTCAAACTCGACGGTGTCGGGAACCGGATCGTGAGATTGCATCCAGTCCCACAAAATACTGGCTGCATGTGTCGCCCCGCCACGGTCTTCAGGATAGAACGAAAACCACGTTTTGGCGGTCGGATTCATCAGCATGAGCGTGCCGTCGCTGTCAAACATCAGCAACCCATCGGCCACGCTTTGCAAAATGGTGCGGACGCGCGCTTCTTCGCGCACCGCCTCGGCGTACAGGCGCGCATTGGACAGAGCCACACCGATCTGCCGCCCGATGGCATCCAGCAGGCGCACATCCTCTGTGCGCCAGGGCCGCGACTCGTCATGGACCAGCGTGATGATCCCCTGCACCTGGTCTTGCAGCCAGATGGGGACGTTCAGCACCGACGCAATGCCCGTTTCGCTGGCCCCGTCCTGCGAGTTCCCATCGAAATGGCGCTCCAGAACGCCCTGCGCCGTTCCCTCCTTCGTAATCCCCGTGACCTGGTTGAGCACATCAACGGACACGCCCTCATGCGCGGCCATTTCAAACGAGCGCTCGTCTTCGGTCAGCAGGTAGATGGCGCCACCCAGCACGTCCAGTTGTTTGACGGTTGTGTGAAGCACGCCGTCCAGCATCGTATGGATGTCGAGCGAACTGGTCAGCGTCTCGACCACGGCATTACGGATGGTGAGGTCAGCCGTGCGTTCGGCTACGCGCTGTTCGAGTTCTTCCGTGTGCTGGCGAACCGCAGCATAGAGGCGCGCGTTGCGGATGGCGAGTGCAGCCTGGTCCGCAAACGCCATGAGCGTCTGCAAATGGCGCTCAGTGAATGTGTCGGGTGTGGCGCTGTCCAGGTTTATCACACCGATCACCTGATCCTCGACCCGAATTGGCGCGGCGATGTGCGACCGAATCCAGGCGGTGGCAGGAAAGGTATACCAATCCTCAGCGGTACGCGTGTCGCTGATCAGGTACGCGCGGTTCGAACGCAAGATTCCCTGCGTCAAGGGACGCTCGTCAACCGGGATGCGAAGCGTGCGCGTCCACTCGTCCGGTCCGTAGCGGTGATAATTGCGGCTGTCGGCTATATATACCACGTCTTTATCCACCAGCATGATATTGGCCGCGTCGTGAGGAATCACGCGGGCGATGGCCGTGAGGATGTGGCCGAGCACCTCGTCGAGGTCAAGGGTGCTGTTGATCGCCGCCGCCGTATCGCGCAAGGCATCCGACAGGGCGGCGTGTTGCTGCACGGCCTCGTAGAGCCGGGCGTTCTGAATTGCGACAGCGGCCTGATTTGCAAACATCAAGGCGAGGCGCACCTCTCGCTCGGCGAATGAGCGATCCGGCAGTTTGGCGCTGACATTCACCACGCCGAGGAACTGGTCGCGCCAGTAGATCGGCACACCCAGGACGCTGGTGGGCTTGGAAATATAGGAATCAAAGGCGTGCGCACGCCCTCCCCAATGAGTATAGTCTTTGATGGCGATCGGTTTGCCCTGTTCCCATACGCGCCCGGACAATCCTTCCCCGCGTTTGAGTATCACGCCAGCCGGAATATCAACATCGCCCACATTCACCACGCGCTCCAGGACGTCGCGGTCTGGGCGGTACAGGTAGACGCCGCCGCCATCCCCATGCAACAAGTTGATCAGCCCGCGCACCAACGCCTGCAACAGCGCATCCAGATCGAGTTTGGCGGTCACGTCCAAGGTGACCTGGCGCAGCACCTCCAACTCGGACACTTGCTGCTGGATGGTGGCATACAGTTGGGCGTTGCGCATGGCAAACGCCACCTGGCGGGTGAATGCCTGCAGATGTTCGGCATGGGTGGGGGTGAAGAAGCCTGGCGTGGCGCTTTGCAGGTGGATGAATCCGATGGTTTCGCCTTCCCACCGTATGGGCGCACCCAGGTAGGCGTGCAGGGAACGCACATCGTCATGGGCCACCCAGTCCAGAGCCTGGCTGGTGTCCGGCACGCGGTAGGTCTGGCCGGTCTGGATCATGTACTGCAAACTGGGAGTATCCACGATGCGCAGCTTGAGGGCGCGGACTGCCTCGTCCAGGTCATACCGGTCGTACCCGCGTGCCTGCGCAATGAAGGCCATGTCCCCATCAACCAGCATTACATTCGCCGCGTCGTGGGGCACGATCTGCGCTACCTGAGTCAAGACGAGTTCCAGCAAATCGTCCAGTTCCAACGTGCGGCTGATCGTGGCCGTGGCATCGCGCAGGGCATCGATGAACGCCCGCTGTTCCCGTTCGGCGATTTGCGCCCGCTTCCGGTCGGTGATGTCGCGCTCAATGCCAATGACACGCACCGCCTGCCCGTGCTCATCGCGTTCGACGACAAGCCCGTGATCGTGTACCCAGATGTAATCACCCGATTTCGTCCGCAACCGGTATTCACACTCGACGAATGGAAGGTTGCCACGCTTCAGGGACGCGAAGACCTCGGTGATCGCCTGGACGTCATCCGGGTGCAGCGCTTCCTCCCAGGAACGGTAATGAGCTTCGACGTCTTCCGGCTGATAGCCCAACATGCGGGCCCAGCGCGGACCACGGATGACTTTATCGGTGCGTACATCCCAGTCCCAAAAGGCATAGCCCCCCGCCAGGAGGGCCATCTCAAGCCGTTGCTGGCTTTCGCGGAGCGCCGCCTGAGCGCGTTCCAGTTCCGTGACGTCGCGGACGATGACGATCACCTCATCCTTACTGAACGGGCTGAGGCGCGCCTCATAGCGGCGCGTGCCATCGCCGTAGGGCAAATCGTATTGAAACTCTTCGATCTGCCCGGTTTCAAGCACCCGCGCCAGGGTTGCCATCGTCTGTTCGGCAAGATCGGGTATGACCTCACGCACCGATTTGCCCAGGAACACGTCTGGCGGCATGTACAGGCCGATGGCCGCCGGTTTGTAGTCGACGAATACGCCCTCGCGGTTCAGGCGAAAGATCAGGTCAGGGATCGCGTCCAGAAGGGAGCGCTGTTCCTGTTCGGCGCGGCGCAGGGCCGCTTCAGCGCTCTGGCGTTCGGTGATGTCGCGACATACGGCGAGCACAGCTTGCTGCCCCTGGTACCGGATCAGTTTGGCGTGCGCGTTGACGGCAACACGTTGCCCACTGCGCGCGATCAGCACGCTGGTGATCGTGCCGGACTGCGCTTCTGACTGCTGGCGTGTGCCCAGCGTGGACAACGGCTCCGGGTTGCCATTTACCTCAAGATCGCTGATGGTCATTTGCAGCAGATCGTCGCGGGTGTATTCCAGGTGGCGGCACGCCGCGTCGTTAACGTCCAGCAGACGCCCATCGGTGCGGTAAACCAGCACGGCGTCGTCCATTTCATCGAACAGCGCCCGGTAGCGTTCTTCGCTTTCGGCCCGTGCTGCCCCCCGGTCGCGTGCCAGGTGAATAATGCGTGCTACGGCGCTTCGACTGATTTTCACGATTTCACGCCTCCGGCGGGATCTTCCAGCGATCCAGTTTGCACATTGCCTCAGGGGTAGGGGTAGCATCGCAAAATGGGGGTGAAAAGTGCCGCTTGCCGCCGGGGGATTGGCAAGCGGCTTGCTCCTTGCACCTTACGCGGCCCAATCCATCGACTGCAATCAAGCCGCGTTCGCCATCATAGCACAAACTGTTGTCCTAGCTCTGGAACCTCGACGTGCTCGTACCCAACATCCGACTGCAACGACTCGGCAAGCGCCAGCGCCGCCTCTTCTTCACCGTGTACCAGGAAGGTCTGGCGGGGTCGCTTGGTGATCGATCCGGCCCACGCCAGCAACTCGTCGCGGTCGGCGTGTCCCGAAAAGCCGTTCAATACTTCCACACGCGCCTTGAGGTGGTGCTCCTCGCCGAAGATGCGCACTACCGGCTGGCGCTCGACGATGCGGCGGCCCAGCGTATCCGGGGCTTGCCAGCCGACGATCAGGATCGTCGTCGCCGGGTCTTCGATCCGGTTGCGCAGGTGGTGCAGAATGCGCCCATTTTCGGCCATGCCGCTGGCGCTGATCACCACAAAGGGTTCGCGCAGGAAGTTGAGTTCCTTGCTCTGCTCCACCGAACGCGTATAGCGCAACTGGTCGAAACCGAACGGGTCACCTTCGGCGAGCATGAACTTGCGGATTTCGGCGTCATAGGCTTCTGGATGCAGGCGGAACACCGACGTGGCGTTGATCGCCAACGGGCTGTCCACAAACACCGGCAGCCGGGGAATATCGCGGGCGAGCATGAGCTTGTGCAAGGTGTAGACAAGCTGCTGGGTGCGCCCGACCGCAAATGAGGGGATGATCAAAGCTCCCCCCCGCTTGCATGTTTCATTGACGATGGTTTTCAGCTTCTTTTCGGAGTCGAAATACGGTTCGTGCAGGCGGTTGCCATACGTGCTTTCCATGATCAGCACATCGGCGTGGTCAACCATCTCTGGATCGCGGATGATGGGGATGCCTTTGCGTCCCAGGTCACCGCTAAAGACCAGGCGCACATCGCGCCCGGCGTCGCGGTCTTCGATGTCCAGCACGACGATCGCGCTGCCGAGCATATGCCCCGCATCCAGAAACGTGACATGCACGCCGGGGAGGATTTCGCGCTGGCGGTGATAGCCGATCGCGTTGAAGTAATCCAGGCTGTTGACCGCGTCTTCGGTATTGTAAATGGGCTGGATGGGCGGCTCATTTTTGCGGGCACGCTTCTTGTTCACAAATTCAGCGTCGCGTTCCTGAATGTGGGCGCTGTCGAGGAGCATCGTCGAGCACAGATCGCGCGTGGCAAACGTGCAAATGATGTCGCCCCGGAACCCGCTTTTCACCAGGTTGGGGATATTCCCGCTGTGGTCGATATGCGCATGGCTGAGAATCATGGCATCGACCGCCTCGCAGTCGAACGGCAGGTTGCGATTCCGTTCGTAGCTCGTGCGTCGCCGTCCCTGATACAATCCGCAGTCGAGCAGCAGGCGGTGTCCGTTCACTTCGATCAAGTGTTGCGACCCGGTCACCGTACGGGCCGCACCCCAGAACGTGATCTTCATCGGTCACTCTCCCGGCTTGTTTTCATGGCAAATAGCACAGCAATGCCCCCTTGCGATCACGGCAATTCGCGGCTCACTTGCTCAAGCACGGCCAGGAGTTCGGCTCCGTACTTGGCACGCCGCCAGGGGCCTAGCCCCGGAATCTCATTGAGTTCGTCTTCGCGCGATGGCACGCGATGGGCAAGCGCCCACATGGTGTCGCGTGGCAGAATGACATCCGATTCGACGCCGCGCTCCGCTGCACGCTGTTTGCGCCACACCCGCAAGGCTTCGTACCGCGCCGTCACTTCCGGGTCAGGCCGTTGTTTGCGTTTTGGGGGAGCGGGTGGAGGGGCTTGCCGCCCCCTGGCGACCGCTTCCAGAATGGCCGCGCCGTCACGCTGCACGAGCCGGCTGCCCAGCCCCTTGACCATCAACAGGTCGGCGGGTCGACGCGGTTCTAACTCGGCCAGGGCGACCAGCACCTGGTCGCCAAATATCTTGAAAGGCGGGCGATCATAACGCCGGGCCAACGCATCGCGCAGGAGGTATAACTCGCGCACAATCGCGATCTGCTGTGGAGATAGGCCGCGAATCTGGTGGATGCGCCAGAATCCGGCAGGATCAAAGACTTTCTTCGCGGGGGATAGTTCCGGCAGCACCGAAAATATCTCTCTGGCTTCTTGCAGGCGTTTTTTTTCTGCCAGTTCAGCCGTCAGGCGGTCGCGTAAGATGGGCAGGAAATGCGTGTCCATCTGAGCATAGCGTAACTGTTCCGGCGGCAGCGGGCGTTTCGACCAGTCGGCACGCTGGAATCTCTTTTCGACCACCACGCCGAACTGTTCGGCCAGGATGTTGCCTAACCCGGTCTTGGACCACCCGCAGATACGCGCGGCCTGCATCGTGTCGAAGATGGTGCCAAACGTGTAGCCAAAGTCGCGCTTCAGCGAGATGACATCATACTCCGCCGCGTGGAAAACGATCTCAATGGCGGGGTCTGCAAACAATTCGCCCAATGGCTCCATGTTGTCCATCGCCAGCGGATCGATGATGTAGTCCTGATCGCGAGACGAAAGCTGGATCAGGCATACCTGTTCCTGGTACGCATACAGGCTATTAGATTCGGTATCGACGGCCAGCACGTTTTCGCGCCGCAGGCGTTCGACGACGCGGCGGAGTTCGGACGTGCGGCGAACATAGCGTGGGGACCTCAAAGATGGGCGTCTGCGACTCACAACCAACCTCGATGACGGAAGTATACCAGCATACCCAGCGCGATGGTGAACATCAACGCGGTAACGATTAAGAATGCGCTCGTTTCGTTCATCAACGGCAGGACGATGTTCATCCCATAGATTCCGGCGATGAGTTCCAGGGGCATCAGGATCACGGTGATCACCGTGAGAATCTGCATCACCTCATTCAACCGGTAATTGACCAGTGTGCGGGCCGTATCGGCCAACCCGTCAATCACTTCCAGGTGTTCTTCAACGATTTCGTATGCCTTCACCAGGTGGTCAAGGGTGTCACCGAAATACACATCGAGGTCGTCACGAATGAAGGGGCGATCGACGTTCTCCAGATTCTCGATAATAGCGATCTGCGGGCGAATGATGCGACGGAGCGCGATGATATCGCGACGGGCGAATGACAGGTCTTGCATCAGCCGCCGCGAGTCTTCGAGAAAAATCTCTTCTTCCAGCAAGCGAATGTTGGCATCCACCTTGTAAAGAATGGGCAGAATGTAATCCACCAGCCGGTCAATCACCGTGTAGAAAATGCGACTCGCGCCGCGCCCCATGACCTTTTCGCGAACTTCGGGGTTCGTCTCAACCTGTTCAAACAGGTGACGCAACGGTTTGAGCGTCCCGTCATGAACCGTGACCAAATAGCCACTGCCGACGAACATATCCACTTCGGCGGCGCGGCTCACGCGTTCCACCGGGTCCCACAACGGGAATTGCAGCACGACGAACAGGTAATCGTCGTATTCGTCGAGCTTGGGTCGCTCGATGCGGCTCAGCAAGTCTTCCAGGTCGAGAGGGTGGAAGTGTGGATAAACCTCACGCAGCGTCTCGATGTCCTGCGTTGTGACGCGTTCGATGTTGACCCAGGTTACACGTCCGTGTTGAATCGTTTTCATCGTCATGCCGCCAATTATGGCGCGTTGCCCGCCGGTGAGCAAACCGCCGGTGGCGTCCTGCGTGCGGCCGTTGCTGGGCATTGCGATGGGCGGCGCGGCGCGCGGGCGAACCGGTCACGGTCATCTATAAAAACACCGCTGAGATCGCAGAGTGCGCAGAGAGTCAAAAATACGGAGAAAAGCCTTTGCCTTTCTCTGCGATCTCGGCGGCCTCTGCGGTAAACTTCGATCCGGGTTTGGCAATTCACACCACACACGAGACAATAACCAGGGGGCGGTGATCCACACGGCCCCCTGATCCTGTTTCAATGACGAGGACATGCCCGCCGATGATGACCGTTTATGCCCGCGTCGTCCATCTGGCCCGCGCCCTGCATACGGCGTGGCGAACCATCTGGTACACCGTCCGGCGCGTCCTGAAATGGCTGCGGCGGATCGTGTGGCGGTTGGCGCTGGTGCTCGCGCTGGTGGCAATGCTCGGCGACGGGCGCGAACGCGATGCCTCGCTGGGCGCACAGATCACGGCGCTGGCTCGCGCGCACCTGTTCGACTACGCCACGTGGGAAGTAGATGCGCTGTGGAGCAAAGTCCAACAGGAGCTATTCGGCGTCGGCCCCTATCTGGACGATGAACGGGGGCATGCGCTGGTGCTCGATTACCTGAAAACGCTTGGCGAGGTGCAGGCCCTCGAAGCACAGATCGGACGCATGTATGCCGATTCCGGCGTGAACGATCCGGTGGCCGCGACCGCCGGACTGCGGGCAGAACGTGACGCGCTGCGCCGCCAGCTCAGCGCCGACCAGTCGCTGGTTGAGAGCATCATTGAAGCGCAGGTGTCGGCGGTACTGGTCGATGAGGGCTTCGGCGTGCTGGGGCAGGTGCTCCCGCCTGTTTCGATGCATTTCACTGCCATGCCCCAGTTGCTCGTGGTCTCGCCGCGCGACCGGATCGCGTTTGCCGCCAGCGTGGACTTGAACCCGCTGGCCGCCGAAGAACGCGACCAACTGGAAGCCCGCGTTGATGATGCACTGAATGTGTCTTCGCTGGTGGTTCCTCTCGGCGGGTTGAGCCTGTATCCCAGCATGGTCGTTGAGCCGTCCTCGCGCGACCTGGGGCGCAATGTCGCGCGCGCCTTCGAAGTCACCGCGCACGAGTGGGCGCATCACTACCTGTTCTTCTATCCACTGGGGTGGGAATACAACGCGCGGGCCGAAACGCGCAACATCAACGAGACGACGGCAACGTTCTTCGGTCGTGCGGTGGCGCAAAAAGTGCTGGCCCGCTACTATCCGGAACTGCCGCAGCCCGATTACCCCTCGTTCCTTGACGAATCGCCCGCGACGATTGCGGAGACACCGCCCGGACTCCCGGCAGCGGGCGACCCCGATGCGCCGCCGCCGTTTGACTACACCCGCGAGATGTACAATACCCGCGCCCGCGTTGACTTTTTGCTGTGGCAGGGGATGGTTGAGGCGGCAGAAGCGTACATGGCGGCCCAGCAACGCAAGTTCACCCGCAACGGCTACCCGATCCGCAAGCTGAATCAAGCCTATTTTGCGTTCTACGGCGGCTATCAGGGTGCGCCGGGCGCGGGCGGAACCGATCCGACCGGCCCGGCGATTGAAGAACTGCTGGTGCATAGCCCGACGCTTGAAGCGTTTCTGCAAATGATGCGCGGGATCACGACGCGGGAGGAGTTGCT
>CAZSXY010000012.1:49020-62230 GCA_964611395.1 uncultured Anaerolineaceae bacterium
CATATTATTTGAAAATCCAGGTCTTTGCCGATCAGATCAAACCAGCCTCAGTATACTTCGAAGTGGTGTGCTCAGGAGACAATTTCGACGACATTCGATTAGAACAAATCGGGTGGTTACGCAGACGCTTACTGAGCAGGAAGTTCGGCAAGTTCTCTGCTTAGTTAGTCATATTCACGGCCAGTCAGAACACCCTGCATAGATCATTCTCGCAGAAAAAGCCGTATACCAACATGCAAACGCCCGGCGTGATAGCCGGGCATTGTTGTTCGACGTGAAGTTCTGGACGATCTGCTATACGCGCCCCATATCCCAGTCAACCAGCAGCCGCGCCAGCAGCGCCGCCCGCCGGGACAGCGTGCGAATCTGCACCTGTTCGTGCGCCGCGTGCAGGCCAATGCCCGCCGGGCCGGCCCCGTCTAAGGTGGGAATGCCCATCGCCGCCGTGAAGTTGCCGTCGCTGGCCCCGCCGCTCCCGTCTTCATAGACTTCAAGGCCAATGGTCGCGCCCAGATCGCGCACCTGGGCGAACACGCGCTCCATTTGCGCGTCGCGCTCCATCGGCCCCCGGTCGATGCCCCCCTCGACGATCACCGCCGCGCCGGGCAAAACGGGTGATAGCTGTTCGATCGCCGCGTCTACGCGCTCCGCTTCGGACGCTTTGAGGAAGCGCACATCGACTTGAAGCGTGGCTTCCGGGGGGATCACGTTGGTGGCAATGCCGCCCTCGATCACCGTCACCGATACGGACGTGCCGTTCGGCAGATCGTTGAGGCCGTGCAAAACGATCGCTTGGTGCGCGGCTTCGATGACGGCATTGATCCCGGCTTCAGGAGCCTGTCCGGCGTGGGATGCGCGGCCTGTGGTGCGGATCGTGTAGCGGGCGATCCCTTTGCGCCAGGTCTTGAACGCTTCTTCACCCGTCGCCGGTTCCATGACCAGCACCAATCCGGCCTGGGCCGCTTTTTCGTGAATCAGCGCACGCGTATAGAGGCTGCCGGTTTCTTCCTCGCTGTTGAAGAAAATCCAGATCGGGCGGTGGGGCAACTCGCCACGATCACGCAGGCCGCGTATCGCCTCAAGCGCCACGACCACGCCCCCTTTCATATCCAGCACGCCCGGTCCGTAGAGCAGGCCGTTCTCCTCGCGGATGGGCATCGTCTCCAGCGTGCCAACCGGCCACACCGTATCCAGGTGGGTCAGGAACATGATTGGCTTGCCGGGCGCGTCGCCATTCCACACCGCGATCTGCACATCGCCTGCCGGGCCACAGGAATGGACTTCGACGGTTGCGCCCAGATCGGTGCAAAGCCGGGCCACATAATCACCAAGCGCGTCAACATGCGTTTTGCTGGACGTCGGCGACTCGAACTCGACCAGCCGCTTGAGCAGGGACACCATGTCGGGCGTGCGCGCCTGGAAAAACGCCAGGAAATCAGACATCACAATCACCTTTGGGGTTGAAAACTTGGGTAGCCAGATGTTATTGTAGCACCGTTCGCCCCTGCTCCAAACGTGCATTTTGACAGGGCCGCGCGAACAACGTTACTTTACAAGCGCGCCCAAGCTGTTTATACTTGGGCACAGAAGCGAGGAATAGGCAGCCATGCGACCACAACGGAACCACCATTATCACGAGTATCATACGAGCGGTTGATCGGGCGGTCCGAGGTGCGCATGTCGAGCGTGGGCGTTGGACGCCACGCTTTTTTTGTGTCTTGTTGGCATGGGAACGGGTTGTCACACGCGGCAAGCGTTCAACGGAGCTAATCATGAAGACCAGGGAACGGGCGTTGATTCTGTGCACTGGCAATTCGGCCCGGTCGCAAGTGGCCGAAGGCTGGCTGCGGGCCAAAGCGGGCGACCGTTTCGAGGTATTCAGCGCCGGTAGCAATCCGTCCGGGTATGTCTTGCCCGGCGCGATAGAGGTGCTGGCGGAGATCGGTATCGACATCGGCGACGCCCGCTCGAAGAGCGTGCAGGAATTCTTCGGACAGCCGTTTGACTACGTGATCACGGTGTGCGACAACGCCAACGAGAACTGCCCGGTGTTCCCTGGCGCAGCGAAGCGCTATCACCGCAATTTCACCGACCCGGCCCGCTACCCGCCCGAAGAGCAGATGGCCGTGTTTCGCCGCGTCCGTGATGAGATCGCGGCCTGGTTGACCGAATTGTTCGGTCTGGAACCATAAAGGCCGGTGAGTTATGGCCTCGGATGCGTTTGAATGGATCGATCAGCAAGAACGGAGTGAGTGCAATGCCCAGAATCAATGCCCGGCTGCCCAAGGGGATGCGTGACTTCCTCCCGGAGGAGGTCATCAAGCGCGAATACGTGTTTGGCGTGATCACAGATGTGTTCCAGACGTTTGGCTTCGAGCCGATCCATACGCCCGTCCTCGAACTGGAAGAAACGCTGACGGGGAAGTATGGGGCCGACGCCGAAAAGCTGATCTTCCACGCGCAGCACCCCGGCGGCAAGGAGCATCTGGCCTTGCGCTATGACCTGACTGTGCCGCTCAGCCGCTACGTGGCCATGCACGAAAACGACCTGACGCTGCCCTTTCGCCGCTATCACATCGCGCCGGTCTGGCGGGCCGAGCGGCCGCAGAAGGGCCGCTACCGCGAATTCTTCCAGTGTGACGCGGACATCGTCGGCATTCAGAGCGTGGCCGCCGATGCCGAGATCGTCAGCCTGGTGACGACGGCGCTGCGCCGCCTGGGGTTTGCCGATTTCGATGTGAAGGTGAACAACCGTAAAATCCTGGCCGGTATTGGCATCTACGCCGGTGTGCCGGATTCACAGCTTGGCAATCTATACCGCAGCATCGACAAGCTGGACAAGATCGGGCTGGACGGCGTGACGGGGGAACTGCGCGCGGGCGGCATCGACGAAGCGGTCATCGGGCGCATGATGGACTTGCTGCAATACCGCGACGGCGGCCTGGAGACGTTGGGGCATGTGCGCGAACGGCTGGCCGGTATCGACGTGGCGCAGGAGGGCCTGGCTGAGCTTGAGGACATGGTCGGGTTCATGGACGCGATGGGCGTCCCGGCGCAGAATGTCACCATCGACTTTGCGATGGTGCGTGGCCTGGGCTATTACACCGGCCCGATCTTCGAGACGATCATCACCAGGCCGGCGAACCTGGGCAGTGTGACCGGCGGCGGGCGCTATGACGACTTGATCGGTTTGTTCCGCAAGCAAAGCCTGCCCACGACCGGCACGAGCCTGGGCATCGAGCGCATCATCGACCTGATGGACGCGCTCAACCTCTACCCGCCGGAACTGACGAGCACCGTCGTGCAGGTGCTGGTGACCGTCTTTGGCGCAGACACGCAGGCCGACTCGCTGCGGCTGGCAAACGAACTGCGCGCGGCGGGGATTCGCACCGAGGCGTATATGAACGCCAAGCGGGGCATCGGCAAGCAGGTGCAGTATGCCGACCGCAAAGGGGCGCAGATCGTGGCCTTCCTGGGCGAAGACGAGATCGCGCAGGGCGTGGTCAAGTTCAAGCGGCTGCGTGATGGGCAGGAGATCGTTGCCCCGCGCGATGAGGCGGCGCAGGCCGTCCGGGGGCTGCTGGCGGGGTAGGACAGTCGCCAGCACTCATGGTAATGATCGTGTTTGGGCGCATCGAACGGTGCGCCCTGGCTTTTTGGGGATAGATGCCCCATGCTATAATTTGAAAAAATTGGGAGCTAACGATGCCCACCCAAACGGTTGAACTCAAAGACGTTCAGGCACGGCTAGACGAGTTGCTTGCCCTGCTTCGTGAAGGGACGGACGTGCTGATTGTGGATGGCAATCGGCCAATTGCCCGCATGACGCCGATTCATACGAGTGATCGTGTGCCCGATTTGTTCCCCGGCGGATGGATCAGCGATGATTTCGATGCGCCCCTTCACTATAGTTCGCTACATGATTGACAAAGGCAGTTAATAAAGCTGAGGGTAGTCATTTTTTAGACGTAAAAAAAGGTCGGTGAAGTGTTGATAAGTTTTGCATTCAATGCCATCAATCATGCGACAATGCTTTGTTATAATATATGTCTTTAATTTTGTTTGAAATGAATTATCGTATGGATTGATGAGGAGATAGCCGTAATCAATCCATGCATAGTCTAAGAATCTATACATAGCTTCTTCAACTGTTTTAATGGGCGGGGCATCTGGTTGGTAGCTGGATAACAGCAATATTGCGGCTAAATCATTTTGATATTGATTGAAGGCCCAATCGAGCAGTTTGTATCGTGAACAGGTATCGGTGATTATTTTTCGCTGGACAGTAAAGTTAGGTTCAGTGGGCATTAATACAGTAACTGACTCAACTATTTCTTCTATATCCTTTGAATCTGGCCAGGGTAGACGATGAAAGTTGACCTGACGACTTGATGAGACAAGAGCCACAATTGGTAGATAGTCCGCGATTTCTTTTTCCTCTGCAGTGCTTTTGATTTGTGATACGGCTTTTTCGATGTTTCGCTGAAAGGCGTCATAGTTATAGTCGCTCCCGGCCCTCATGAAACCCACCTCTAGTTGTGACTCAAATCCAGGCCTGATAGCAATAAATGCTTCTCCAGCCCTCTCTGGAAATGGGTAAGAAAACGTGCAGAATCCTTTCGATTTGGAGAACATTGAGTTGGCATGTTCGAGATGTTGCTTCAGGAAATTCTCAAAGTCCTTATAGATATCGCGATATGGTACATAAAGAGTGTCAATCAAAATGGTAAGCGTTAATGGCAGATTGGCAATAGTAGAATCCGCCTGTAGAGACTTTCGGATTCGATCCTCAAACTGAGCAAATTCTTCTTCCTTCTTCCCGTCAAACTCGCCACCGGAAAAGATTGTTTTCACCTCACAAAGTATGACGATATCACTTTTTGTGAATTGCCAATCGGCGCGTTTCTTACCGGTTCCACTGGAACCCACATCTAGCTTTTGGGCCTTGAAATCAGAATCTTCGAACCATTTTTTTACTCGTTCCTCATTTTCTGCCGTGATTTTTTCGTCCATTAGTTTGTCCCTGTATAGGAATTAATTTGTGGTCGATAGCGGTGAGTTCGTTCCCTCCCGTCTCCGAAATTAGGCTTCGTTCTCGCTCACTTGGTATGTTCTCACGGATGGTGATCGTGGTGCTCACCGCCTGACGCCTGCTTTTGCCGTTGCAGCCAGTTAAATGGCAGGTCGATGTTGAAGGTGAACTGCACCGTTTCGTCGGAGCCGGGCCGCCGCGCGGAGAGTACGTCATAGTGATGACCGGCGCGTTCGATCAACTGCTGCCCGGCGGGGGCGTAACCCAGCACCCGCAGCACTGTGTACTCCTCGGCGGTGCTGATCACGATGAAGGCGGTGTCGGGTCCGCGCCCGTTGCCCGTCGCCAAAATCGCCTGGATCAAGCCCCTGGCAAATGCGCGATGAAAAGAGGCCTGTTCCCCCTCACTGAGCGCCGTGTACACGTAATCGGCGGCCATGTGGGCTTCGATGTCGAGGTAATTCGTTGCCAACAGGCGGTGCGCGGCCTCAAGCGCGGCCTCGAAGTCTCCTGCCCGCAGCGTATCGCGCAGAGCCAAGACGTTTTCGCTGTCCTGCACATAGGGCTGGTAGTGGTCGGTGCGGGTGTACGCCATGCGCAGTGAGTGAAAATCGGCCTCCGCCGGATTCGCTTTGGCTGCCGCCAGCAGGGCTTCATAAGTTGTCATTGGGCATCCTCATACAAAAATAAGCGGGCGTTGTGCACCGGCATACGCCCGCTCATTATAGGTCACGGTTGGCAAAAGCTCTAGTCGCGCCGGGTGGCGAACTCCATCAAGGTCTCGATGCGCCCCACCATGTCCGCCGGGTTGGGGTGGATGCCGTCCATCAGCAGCGCGCTCTCGTACAGTTGCTCGATCACCTGGTCGATGACCGGCGCATCGGGATCGTCGGCGAGCCAACCGGCCAGGTTGCGGATCAGCGGGTGGCGGCGGTTCAGTTCCAGGATTTTACGCGGAACCTCGAAGTCCCGTTCGAGCATGCGGTACACGCGCTGCACGTTGCGATCTAACTGGCCTTCGGGCGTCGCCAGTCGTACCGGATGCCCGGTGAGCACTTGTGATTCGCGCACTTCGATCACGCGCTCGCCGAGCACAGCGGCGAAACGCTGGCGTATGTCTTCGAAGGTGGCGTCCTCAAGCCGTTCGTCAGTGCCGGTATCATCTTCCCCTTCGAGATCGGGCAATTCCAGGTTCGCATCATCGACATTTTGCAGCGTCTTGCCATCATACTCGCGCAGGTTCATCAGCATGAAGCTGTCCACCGTGTCGGTCATGTAAAGCACTTCGATGTCGCGGGCTTTGAAAGGGTCGAGGTGCGCGCTGTGGGCGACGGACTTCACGTCGTCGGCCAGGATGTAGTAGATATGCTGTTGCCCGTCGCGCATCCGGCCAATGTAATCATCCAGCGACACGGTAGGCTTTTTGCCGTCGCTCACCGACGAATGGAAGCGCAGCAGCTTCGCCAGCCGGTCAGCGTCGCCCGGCTCGGTGGCGATGCCTTCCTTGATGAAGACGCCGAATTCCTGCCAGAACTGCGCGTATGTGTCCGGTTCCTCTTGGGCCAGCCGCTCGAACTCGCCCAGCAACTTACCCTTGATTGACTGCCCGATGCGCTTGATCATGCGCGTGGTCTGGATCGATTCGCGGGCCACGTTCAGCGGCAGGTCTTCGGAATCGACCACACCATCCACAAAGCGCAGGTAGTTCGGCAGAAAGTCCTTGTTGTATTCCTGGATGAGAACCTTGCGGGCGTAGAGCTTCAGCCCGTGATCGGTGCGCGTGGCCAGCAGGCCACGCTCTGCTTTCTGTGGCACATAGAGCAGGCTGTAGAACTGCACCGGCGCGTCGGAGGCAATGTGCAGGTGGAGCAGTGGATCGTTAAAGTCCAGCGTGAGTTGCCGGTAGAAGTTCGTGTAGTCTTCCTCGGATACCTCGCGTGCCGGGCGACGCCAGATCGCCGTTTGCTGGTTCGCAATTTCGCCCGCGATATAAATCGGGAAGGCGATGAAGTCCGAGTGTTTTTTGACGATAGACCGCAGGCGATACGTTTCGAGAAATTCCTTGGCGTCTTCTTTGAGCGTGAGAGTGATGGTCGTGCCGCGCTCCGCCTTTTCTGCCGGTTCGACAGTGAAGGTCGTGCTGCCATCAGATGTCCAGGCCCACGCCTCGTCGTCGGGCCGGAACGAGCGCGACGTCACCGTCACTTTGTCCGCGACCATGAACACCGAGTAGAACCCGACGCCGAACTGCCCGATCAGGTCGGCGGCGGGGATGTTGGCCGCGTTTTGTTCCTGCATCCGCTGGAGAAAGGCCGCCGCGCCAGACTGGGCGATCGTGCCCAGGTTTTCGACCAACTCGTTGCGGTTCATGCCGATTCCGGTGTCGGAAATGGTTAGCGTGCCCTCGTCTTTGTTGGCCTCGATGCGAATCGCCAACTCGGCGTCCGCGTCCAGCACGTTGTCGTTTTGCAGCATCTCGAACTGGATGCGGTTAAGCGCGTCGGATGCGTTCGAGATCAACTCGCGCAGGAAAATCTCGCGGTCGGTGTATAGCGAATGAACAAGAATGTTGAGCAGTTGTTGAATTTCAGCTTGAAATGTAAACGTCTGGGATGGCGCTTGGTCACTCATGCGTCAGTCTCCGGGTGGTGAGGGCAGGGCGCTCCCGGACGCGGGCGAATGCAAACGACAAAAGCCGGGGGACGCCCCAACCGCATTGAACCATCCTGGTGATAGCACACCACCGTAAGATTTTCCTTGATGGTGCATAAAAATGCTGTAAGAAAAAAGCGCCGCGCGGGCGCTACTTGTCCTTTTTGTCTTTGGGCTTTTGGGTTTTTTGCTGGCCGGGCGGCTGTCCCTCGTTGCCAATGCCCGGATGCTCACCGCCTTGACCGGGAGGATTGTCGCCTAACCCCGGCGTTGGGCCGTGCCCCGGTGGCGTTCGCGTCGGCGGGCCGAAGCCTGCTGGTGCGCTGGCCGGTTTCCCTGGCGGCGCTGGGGTGAGCGTGCCGGTGGGGGTGGGCGTGGGCGTCGCGGTCATGGTCGGCGTAGGCGTTGGTGTGGGCGTCGGAGTGGGCGTGTAATCCGGGCGGAAATCTTGCGCCAGCCCCTCACTGGCGATCCGCTCCTGCACGCTCAGGTTTTGTTGTTGGGCGGCGTTGAGCGTTTGGAATTCAGCGAAGGAAGCCAGCGGGCGCGCACGTTCGATCAGGGTGTGTTGCGTGTGCGTCAGGCGGGCGAGGCGCTGGCCGAGCGCCGCCCGGTCGCCGTGCCCGCCGGCGAGCAGGTCGAGCGCCCGGCTCATTTCGCGGGTGGCGTCTTTTAGTGTGCCGGTGTGCACGTCTCGCCGTTCGAGCAACCGCTCGAACTCATCCAGCCGCCGCTCAGCCAGTGTAATACGCAGGGCCGGCTCGTTCTCGTCGGATACGAGCGCCAACCGTACGCCCTCGATGGCTCGCTTGACCGGGTAAAGCTGGTCACCGGGCAGGCTATCGGCGGACGCCTGGGCCACGCCACCGAGCGCCAGAATCAAGGCCAGGCACGCTGCCGCCGCGTAGCGCAACAGGCGAGACACATACCACCGTCGCGGCGCGGTTATGCGGCGCGGCTGGACGCGGGGCATCTCTGCGGTTTTGGCGCGCAGCCGCGCCTCGATCCGGTTTAGGGCTGCATCGGACAACGCCACGTCCGGAGCCTGGGCCAGCCGTTGCGCCGCGTTCACCAGCGGATCGCTCGCATCGCCAGACACACGGCGCGTGTGCGGCGGGATGGCCCGGTCGAGCCGTTCCATCAGGTCGCGGGGTTCCTGTGGCAAGTCCTGGCTCATGGTTTTTTCCCGCGTAGATAATGGCGTTCCGACTTGCTTGTACCCAGTAGCTCCGCCAGCTTTTTCAGGGCGCGGTGCTGGGCGGCGGCAACGGCGCGCTCACTCTTTCCGACGATAGCCGCTACTTCCCGGTGACTCTTGCGCTCGATGAAGCGCAGGATCAGGATCATTTGCTGTTCGCCGGTGAGCTGCCGGAGCGCGGCCCGCAACGTTTCAAATTCCTCGCGTTCCAGGATGGTTAGTTCTAACGGCGGGTCTCCACTGCTGAGCGTTTCGCCGAGCTGTCCGGGCACTCGATCACCATAGCGGTAATAATCCGCGACGCGCGTTGCCGCGATGCGATAGAGCCACGCCTCAAACGGCGCGCCGGTGATGCGATACTGCGGCAGACTTTCGACCATTCTCAAGAACACCTCAGCAGTCAAGTCCTCGACGACGGCTTCATCGGACACGCGATAGGCAATGTACCGCGTGATCGCCGGAACATAGCGGCGGTAGAGCATCGCTACGGCATCCTCATCGCCCTGTTGCGCGCGTTGGATTAGCACATGGTCCGGCGTGTTTGTCATGCGGAATGGTCAATGGGTTTGTTTTCATAGTGATCAAGCACCTTAACTATAACCCAGTTCTGTGGTGAGGCGAATTGTGACTGATTTCCGCTCGATGACTGTCGCCGGTTGTTGGGTGTGATGTGGAGACCTCGTCTCGCGCCCCGGTGACGGCAACCCCGGTCGTGGGATCGGTGTCCCGGTGGGCGGTGCGCGCCAGTCCGGTTCGCGCCAAGCGCGAAAAGGAGAAGCCGGTGTGCTTTCCGGTGGGGTTTCCGCTCCTGGCTCATGGGGCGTATGGCCCCTATGAGCACAGGAGCGGGTTGCCTTCCTCTTCCCGGCTGGGAAGCGCCTACTTTTTCTTGCCCGGCGCATCGGCGCTGTGGCCGGGTTTACCGTCCGCGTGGCCTGGGGGTACATCTTTGCCGCCCGGCGCATCGGCGCTGTGGCCGGGTTTGCCGTCCGCGTGGCCTGGGGGCACATCTTTGCCGCCCGGCGCATCGCTTTCGACCTCGGCCTCGGTGGTTTCGCCATCACCGTCCCCGCTGCGGTCACGCTTGTGGACGGAGATGCTCTGTCCGGGGGCCAGTTCGCTAGGATGCACGTCCGAATCTTTGATGATGTGTCCCCAGCCGCCTTTGGACTCGTCGAGAATGTCTCCTGCGTCTCCACCGTCGCCTGACGAGGCGAGGATCAAGGCCCTGGCGATCCCGCCAAAGCCGATGCCGTCGCAATGCCAGCCCATGATGATCTCATAATCGACCTCAAAACTGGCGGCCAGCGCCTCGGCGACCGGATGATTCCTCTGGGCGCAGGCGTCCTCGTCGCCATTTTCCGGTTCCTCGCAGGCATCGCCCACGCCGTCCCCATCCTCGTCGGCCTGGTCGGGATTGGCGACTAGCGGGCAGTTGTCCACGTCATCGAGAACGGCATCGTTGTCGTCGTCCACGTCGCAGGCATCGCCCACGCTGTCCAGGTCGGTGTCGATCTGGTCGGGGTTGGGTGTCAGCGGGCAGTTGTCCACCTCATCCGGCACGCCGTCGCCGTCCTGGTCTTCGCCCGTCACGATCGTGATAAACGTGACCTGGATGGTGTCGCCGTCTAGCAGCAACCAGCCCGTGATAAGCACGTAGTCGCCGACCTGGAGCTGCGAGGGTTGAAACGCTCCGGAAGGCGCGATGAAGTACCCGTCAACAATAATGCCTGCATCGTCAACCTGTTCGACAAACCCTTCGATTTCAATGGCGACCTTGATGCCCAGATCCGGGTCATCTTGCGCCAACACCGGCGCGTGGGTGCTACCGGCAAACGCCGTGATGGCCATGGTCACCAGCAACAGGCCGATCATGAGATGCGTAATCTTCTTCATGTGCTTGACTCCTCTACTGCTGCCGTTGCGATTTGTTTGCTATACCGCGTCAGGCGAACCAATATAACGCGCAGATGGTCATAATAGGCCAAAAGAACTATATTGGGGGGCAAACAGAACGCCTGATGTTAGTGTGAACTGGGAGTGAGAAGAATGGCAACCGGCGAAACACGCCCCGCTTCAGTTGATGTGATCAACCCTCTGACCGGCGGGACGATCGGGAGCGTCCCCAACAGCACGCCGGAGCAGGTGCGGGCCGCAGTTGAACGCGCACGCGCCGCCCAGCCGAAATGGGTGGCGCGGGGAGCGTTGGGGCGTGCCCGTTATCTTCGCCTGTGGGCCGAAGAACTCTGGCGTGACCGCGACCGGTTGGCCCAGATCATTCGGGAAGAAACCGGCAAGCCCGAAACCGGCGCGATCATTGAAATCATTGTGTTGGACCTGGTGCTGGACTATTATGCCAAGCATGCGCCGCGCATCCTCAAACCGCACCGGCGGCGCACGCTGGTTCCGCTGGCGCAGTACGCCCGCATATACTACAAACCTTTCGGCGTGGTCGGCGCGCTCACGCCCTGGAACTATCCCTATCTCAATGCGTTTCTGGATGTGGCCCCCGCGCTGGTGGCCGGTAACACGGTGGTGCTGAAGCCCAGCGAAGTGACGCCGTTCACCGCGATCCGCGCGGTCGAACTGGCGTACCGTGCCGGGATGCCCCCCGATGTGCTGCAGGTGATCACCGGTGATGGCGACACTGGCGCGGCTTTGGTGAACGAGGTCGATTTCATCCACCTGACGGGCAGCACGGCAACCGGACGCAAGGTCGCGGTGCGCGCCGCCGAGCGCCTGATCCCCACCAGCCTGGAGCTAGGGGGCAAGGATGCAACGATTGTGCTCGACGATGCCGATCCGGATCAGGTGGCGCTGGGCGTGATCCAGGCCGCGCTGGAGAATGCCGGGCAAACCTGTGTCAGCATCGAGCGCGTGTATGTACTCGACGCCATTTACGACCGGTTCATCGAACGGCTGGTGTTTCATCTCCGCCGGTTGAACCTGGGGGCCGGGAGCGGGATGGATGTGCATGTGGGGAGTATGACTAACGAGCGCGAGTTGCTCCGCTGCGAAGCGCAGATCGCCGACGCGGTGGCGAAAGGGGCCAGGGTGTTGCTCGGTGGCAGGCGGCGACCTGACCTGGGGCCGCTGTTCTTCGAACCGACCATCCTGGTCGATGTCGATCACTCGATGGACGTGATGTGTGAGGAAACCTTCGGCCCGCTGATCCCGGTCATGCGCGTGCACGATGTCGAAGAAGCCGTGCGCCTGACCAATGACAGTTCTTACGGGTTGTCATCGTCCATTTTCAGCCTGAACCTCAAACGCGCCGAGCAGATCGCGCGGCAGTTGGATGCGGGCGATACCAGCATCAACCGGGCGCAGTGGGTTTTCAGCAGCCCGACTCTGCCGATGGGCGGGCGCAGGAACAGCGGCATCGGGCGGCGCGGCGGCCCCGAAGGATTGCTGCGTTTCGTAAGCACGCAGGCCGTGCTGGTCGACCGGGGCTGGATCGTCAACCGGACGCTCACCCAGCTTGACCCGCTCCTATACCGCATGATCATGCTCACCCGGCCGCTGCGGCGCTGGTTGCCATTCGTGCGTCCGTGACCGGCGGCGGGCTGCTCAGGGCGCGTTCTGGTTGGCTTTCACGGTGCGCACCAGACCTTCGATGAGCGCCTCTTTTTGGGCATCCGACAGGCGGGCGTCAGGGTTCACCAGGCGGTAAGTTCCCGGCGGCATGGTCCCGTCGCGGATGACCGCCTCGATGCGCTCGGAGAGCGTCTTGGGGGCGAAGGGGTCGTCCGGATCGATGAATTCGTCGTCCGCGTGCCGATCCCACTCGGAGAAGTTCAACGCCTCCCGCCCCTCGACCACGTCGTACCAGATCAACCACCCGAACGGCGCGATTCGCGCGTAAGCGGGCCACTTCGTTTCATTGCTGTGGCAGTCAAAGCACGCCTGCACCGCCAGGGTGCGCGTTTCCGGCGAGTCCCAGGCTGGCTCGCGCTGAAGGGGTGGGTTGTCGCGGGGAACGGGGATGATCTGGATCAGGACGAAGACGACCAGCACGATGGCGGCGTTGATCGCCAGCGTGCGCACCCACCAGGCGCGGGTGAGGGACACGTGGGGTGTAAGTGTAAGGCGGTTGCGCACGGGGGCCTCCTCCGGTTCGAAAGCAGGTTGGGCTGCGGGCATGCAGCCAGATTATAAGCCAGGGGCAGGCGTCATGGCCCGGATGCGTGAACCCCGTCAGGGACCGGTGGGCAACACATCATAGCCGTTCTCCGCTTTGCCGATTTCACCGGCCCGCGTGATGGCGACCTTGACCATGATCGGGCCAACGAGCTGCACGAGAAACGTCGTCGCCGTGATCACGGTCA
>CAZSXY010000013.1:0-18316 GCA_964611395.1 uncultured Anaerolineaceae bacterium
TGCGACAGCGCAACCTCAAACGGCGATTCGATGCTCGAACCCAGCAGATCGCGCAGGCTGATCAGCCAGGGCGTGACCAGCGCCAGCGCCCCCAGTGGGATGATCACCGCGATGCCGAGCCAGGCCCGGCGATCCGGGCGCGGCCTGGCCCACAACACCGCGATCAGCCAGGGAGCGTAACCGGTGATCAATGCGATGGTTGTGTCCGGCTGGCTGAGCGGCACCCCGGCCAGACAGATCGCTGCCAGTGCCGCGTCAGTCCACGCACGGGACGCCAGAAAGCGGAACACGAACGCCAGGAATCCCAGCGAAAATACCAGCGCCAGCAGGGCCGTGTAGTGCGAATCCATGAACGCGGTGATCAGGCCCGTTCCACCAAGCGCCGCCAGCATCATCGCCCGCCCCAGCCGCCGGTCGCCGAGTTCGCAGCCCAGATCATACGCCGCCCACACGAAGATCGCCGCCGTAGCCGCGCTGAACGCCATCTGCAACACGTGAATGCCGGGTGACAGATAGGCGCTCATATGCGCGATCACGCCGGGGTATGCTGGTGAGTACAGGTATTCAATCTCCGGATGCCAGGGAGCCAGCGTGGTATGATCGCCCCCTTCCCGCAACATGAGCGCCAGATACCCGAAGCCCTGCGCGTCGGTGTCGAGCGGCACAGGAATCAGCAGCGACACTGCGCCGAACCCGGCAATAACCAGCGCCAGAAACGCCAGATCGCGGGCAGAAGGCCATTGCGGGCGGTGGCGCTGGTGGCTTCGCGACCTCAACGCGAATAACCCCGCGCACATCACCACGCCCACCGCTGCAGCCGTCGCCAACCCCGCAGACCAGCCGGTGACAGGCACAACGATCCAGGTGAGAGCGACGACGGCGGCCAGGAAAACGATCGTTCCCAGCCCGATCCGCATGCCGCGTGCTGGCAGCGCCTTGGCGACTAGCGTTCCCGGCGCGAGCATGACGGCAACCAGCAACAAATACACCAGAAAAGTCATGGGGCGATCCTGATGAAGTGATCTGCGAACATCACACTGTGTCTAGCGGGCGGATCACGCGGGCGGGGTTCCCCGCAGCGATGACGCCGGGCGGAATGTCGCGCGTGACCACGCTTCCCGCCCCGATCACGCTCCGCGTGCCGATGGTTACGCCTTTAAGAACCAACGATTGCATGCCAATGAACACGCCGTCTTCGATCACGACCGGGGCGGTCGCCCCGTCCAGCGGGCGGCTGAGTCGCGCTTCCAGGTCCAGCGGGTGGAAGTCGGTATCGGCGATCGTGCAATTCGCGCCGACCCACACATCATCGCCGATGGTGATCGACTCTTCTGCGCAGATCGTGCCGCCGGTCATGGCGAAGCCGCGCCCGATGACCAGCCTTGCACCGGGTCGCCGGGTGGAAAGGATCACCGGATGGAAGGGGCCGAGCGCGTTGCTGTGCGGGATCGAGCGCAGCGACAGACCATCGCCAATGGTGATCGTACTCCGGCGATGTTTTTGCAAGATCGGCACGCCGTACAAGCGCCAGCCGCGCCCCCAACGCACGCCGGCCAGCGCGAAGATCAGGCGCGCTACCGGCCAGCTCAGCCAGCGCCGCGCCTCCAGCCGGACGCGCCAGGGCGTGTCCAGGGCCATGCGCAACGCGGCGACGGACACCAGCGTATCCGGTGGGGCGAGGTCGTGCGGGTGTTGTGAGTGTTCGCTCATAGGTAACCCTGGATGATACCCACTAATTGTTGGGCGCGATGCCGGAAGGTGTGTTCTTTCAAGAAGCGCTCGCGGGCTGCCTGCCCCATCTTCAACCGCGCATCGTCATGTTCCAACAACCATGTATAGCGCTCGATCGCTTCTTCGGCGCTGTGGACGACGATCAACTCTTTTTCCGGCTCAAACCACGTCTCGATCCCCTCGTAGGGGTTGCAAACCATGCACGCCCCCATCGAGGCCAGCTCAAACGGGCGGGACGATGACGAGGCAAACACGGAAGCGTGCGCTTTGCGGGTGATCACCAGGTTGATCTTGCTGCGGCAGGCATACTCGCGCAACTTGCTGAACGAAAGATATGGCAGCATCTCCGTTCGGCCAATGTCGCCCAGGCGCGTGCCGCGCACCGCGAACCGCGCGCCGGGCATTTTCAAGCTCGGTTCGCGCACCATCGCGTCGATCCACTCGGCGCGGTACTCGCGCCCGTGCCCGTAGAAGAACGCGTCGATGTCCTGCGGCCCATCAACCGGGCTGAACAGGTCTTCGTCTGCGCCGTAGAACAGGGTATGCACGGCGCGTGCCCCCAGGTCGAGCAGGCCTTGTTTGCCCCCCTCGCTGTTGGAGATGAACGCGGTGTATTCAGACAGGTCCGCGCCGTGATAGATGCGGAAGCCGGTGGCAAAGCCCATAAAGGTCGGCAGGCTGGCCGGTACATCCCCATCATAGAAAAAGACCGGTTTGTTGTGCTTTTCGATGATGTGTTTTGCCACGCCGGGGATATGGTTGGCGGGAACCGTGATGATCAACACGGCGTCGATGTCCGGTTGGCTGGCAAGGATGCGGTCTACATGGCGTCGCCAACGCGGCGCAATGACCGTCTGGGCGACCCGACGCACGACTTTGTCAGATAGGCGCTCTTGTTCGAGTTGCGTGCCCGCGGCTTGCGTCTGTTTCACGCCGGTGACGCGCCGCACCATATCGCGCATGAGCTTAAAGGCATCCCCTTCAAGCCTGGCCGGGTTGGGGGCGGCTCGCCACCAGGGGGCTTCAATAGCTGGCCCCTGGTAAGGAGTCGCCACAATGTCTACCCCAACCTCGTACAACGCCTTGAGCAGTTGCCACCACGCAGGCGTGGCGCTGAAGGGTTGCGTCAAGTCCAGGGACGAAACAATGACCAGTAGTTTCATAGAAGTCCATCCAAATCGTTAGTTCAGTCTGTTGCCTGTGATGGGAGCAGCAGACGCCAACGTGGCCTCGGCGGGCGGCGCGGGGATCAATTCGGCATCGACGAGCCATTTCGCCAGCACTTCAGCCACATATCCGTGACCCGCCGGGGTGAAGTGCCCGTCAAGCGGGTAATAGGCCCGCTCCTCAACCTTCAGAAACGCGTCCAGCAGGTTTAACGCGGGGATTTCCTGCTCATCCAGAAGGTTCTTGATCGTGCGCGTGGGGCGCTCGCGGTCTAGCGCTGCCGGATCGAGATCAGGGAGCTGGCTGAGCGTGGCTTCCCAGTCCTCGTCATAAACCTGCCGCCTGTCGGGGATGATGAAAACGCCCAGCCGTACCCCGTCGTTCTGCACGGCGCGGTTCAGGCTGGCGAGGGCGTGCGCGGTGACGGCCCAGGCCGCTTGCCAGACTTCATCCGGTTCCAGGTAAATGCCCATCGGGATGCGCGGCACGCGCCCGGCGAGGGCGTTCGGGTTGCCGACCTCGACGCGCTCAACCGGCTTGCTGTTGGTGACGGCGTTGGCGATGACGTTAACGGTGAACAGGTTGTGGCGCAGCCAGCTCAGCACCCGGCGACGGGTTGCCATCCCCGGCTGGTGCAGCGTTCCATCGGGCGAAAAATATGGGAAGTCCACCGTTTCGACATTGTGCCAGGCTTTGATCAACGGCGCGTGGTTATCGACCACATCGTTGCCCGCATAAAAGCCGAGCAACACCAGATCGGGGGCGTAGCGGCGACCCTCGACGGTGTAATACAGGTATTCCTGGGTGGTGCCCAGGCCGAAGTGCCCGGCGTTGATCACCTCAAAGGCAAGATCATCGGGCGCATTTTCGTTGAGCAGTGATTCTAACCGGCGGGCAAAGTTATCTTCCAGGGCGACTTCCTGGGCATGGCCGTACGAATCGGCCAGGATCAGGATGCGAAACACACCGTCCGGCTTGCGGAGATCGTGCTCGACATCGTGCAGCCCCCGGCTGTTGTGACGGACGGTGCGCTCAAATCCCCCCGCAACACCGGCAAAGGTGTATGTCTCGTTGGGGCGCAACGCGTAGCCAACACGGTTGTTGAAATCCTGCGCCCAGCCGGGAAGCGGATCAAACCCGAACATCGCACGCCCGGCAATCTCGATCAGGGCAAAGGCCAGCGCCAGCCCCACTATGAGGTGGAAGATGCGCCCCCTCAACATCGCGAGTCGGGATCGCCGTGACCGATCAGACGGAGGGGGGATCATGGGCGATCGCTTCCTGTGGCTCGTGTCGCCGGCGTTTGCTTAATGCACGCTCATAGACTTCGAGCATCGCCTGGGCCTGATGTTTTACGGTGAAGTGCTGCTCAACACGGGCACGACCGGCCTCTGCCATCCGGCGGCGCAGTGGCTCGTCGGTCAGTAGCCGGGTCAACCGGTCGGCCAGCGCGTCGATGTTGTAGGGGTTGACGACAAAACCCGTCTCCCCGTCAATGACTGCTTCGCGCGCGCCGCCAAAACAGGTTGTGACCGGCGGCGCACCGGCAGCCATGCCTTCGAGATTGGCAACCACGAACGTTTCAAAGCATACGGACGGCGTGGCGACAATGTCCGCCAGGCAGTACGCCGTTGCCAGCTCTGCGCCTTCCAGCCAGCCGCCCAATACAATCTCGCCGGAGAGGTCTGGATTTTCGCGAATTAATTTACGCGTGTAGTCAGATGAACGGGTCAGCACCAGCAGGGACACGTTGCTAACGACGCGCTTGACCTGCCGCAATGCCGCGAGTAGCTGTTGGTCCCCTTTTTTGCGAGTCAGCCGCCCGCCGAACAAAATCACGCGCCGCCCGTTGAGTTTGTAGCGCTGGCGGAGCACTTCGACGGCGGCGTCCGGCACATCGAACGCGGTCGGGTCGATTCCGTTGTGCACCACCTGAAAGGTAGGGAGCCTGTTGGCTTCCAGGGCCTTTTTGAGTTCGTGGCTGACGGCAACGCGCGCGTCCACGTAATAGCGCATCGTGTGCCGGATCGAAAGGTTGCGAGCGGGGTTCCAGCGGAAGCGCATCTGGCGCAGGTTGTAACCAAACGGCAGGCGGTAGTCGAAGCCGTCGCGCTGATCAGGGTTGGACGGATCAATGAACGCCGTGAACTTGGTGTAGGCGAACGGCATCACGTCATGGGCCGTGAAGACGGTCGCCGCACCGGAAAAACGCCCGATGACCAGGCTGTGATAGCCCAGGTGGGTATGCACATTATGCGCGTTCACAATGTCCGGTTTTAGTTTTCGCAGTAACTTGTTGAGCGGCCACACGGTTTGCGGGTTCAACAGGCCAAACCACGCCCGCCAGCGTGGGGCATAGCGCGAGTGCAAGACGTGGACGGTAAAACCGTCGCGTTTTTCGACCCGTGCTGGCCCCTCGGACGTGGTGATAAACGTGACGAGATGCCCTTCGGCCACCAGGCCCTGCCCCAGGTTCCAGGCGACCCTTCCGGCCCCGCCGGGACTGGCGGGGGGTAGGGTATCACTCAGAATGACAATATGCATAGAACTGCCTGTCGGTTTGTCCTCATGCGTGCGCCGCATAAGGATAACATACCGCCGCCCTCGTGTCAGGCGAGCAACCGGGTATACACCGCATGGACACGCGCTGCAACGGCTGACCAGTCCTGCGTTTGAGCGTAGGCGCGTCCGGCTGCTCCCAACCGCGATCGCAACGCTGCGTCGGTCAGCACGCGGGTGATCGCCTCGGCCAGCGCCATGACATCATCTTGGGGCACGAGCAACCCTGTTTCATCCTCGTGAATCGCTTCTTCGATGCCGCTGCCCTTCGTGCCGATCACCGGAAGCCCGCAGGCGCTTGCTTCCAGGAACACCAGGCCGAATCCCTCGAACTTGCCCCCAACAGAGAGCGACGGGAGCGCGAACACCTCGGCGTGCTGATACCACCCCCGCAACTCCGGTTCGGGAATCTGGCCCAGCAGGTGAACATGTCCGGTCAACCCCAGATCGTGGATGCGCTGTTCGACATCCGCCAGGTAGTCGCCTTCGGTTTTGCGCCCCGTCACGACGAGCTGCGCATCTGGCACTTGCTCCCGGACATAGGGCATGGCTTCAACCAGCAGGTGCGTGCCCTTCCGTCGCTTGACCCCTCCCGACGCAAGCACGGTAGGGCCGTGTTTCTGTGGGGCAGGGGCGGGGTTTTGGTAGTGTGCAAAATGTACGCCGTTCGGAATCACTTCCGACGGCACGCCCGGCAACACGGCGCGGACCTGGTTGGCCGTGAACTCGCTGACGGCGATCAACTGGGCGCGGCGATAAGCCGCTCTGAAGATCGCGCCAGCCCACCGGCGTTGTGCGGTCTGGGGCACATAGGTTCCGTGCGCGGTGACGACCAGCGGGCGTGAGCCAGCAGCCAGCGCCGCCAGCGGCGCATACGGCTCGGACACGACGTGAACCAGGTCGCAGTCGCGGATAGCATAGCGAACTTGTGGTAACGCGAGCATCGACCGCACCAGGAAGCCGCGCTTGGCAGGGACGAGGTCGGGCAGCACGGGATGTGTGCGCATGGCGGGCTGGGGCAACGTCTGGTGGCTTTGCCTGCGCTGGGTCAATGCCACAACCTTCACGTCCTGTGAGGTCAGCGCCTGCGCCAGTTCCAGCGCATAACGCGCCCAGCCATACGAGGGAGCGACCTCCGAAACCAGAAGCGCGACGCGCATCATCGATTCTCTTCCACAAAGGCACGGATGCGGGCCGCGCGCGCCTCCCAGGTATACTGCCGGGCGGCTTCCTGAGCCGCTTGGCCCAGCCGTTGGCACAGGTCGCGATCATCATAAAGGCGCGCGATGGCGGCTGCGAAGGCCTGGGCGTCACCTGGTTCTGCCAGCAGCGCGGTTTCGCCATGCTGCACAACTTCGGCAGTGCTGGGCAGATCGGAGGCCAACACCGCGCACCCTGCGGCCATGTATTCAAATAGCTTGAGTGCCGAAGCATAGTATGCGAAATGCTCGGTCCAGGGTAGCGGCATGACCCCTACATCCATCGCCGCCAGGTAATGCGGAACATCATCGGGAGCTACCTGCCCCACAGCGTGTAAGTGTGCCGGTGTAAGCCCCCGCGCATGCCACTGGGCACGCACCTGCTGGATTCCTTCCTCCGGCCCGCCAACCAGCAGCAGTTCAATCTGTGCGTTATTCTCCGCTGCGATTGCAACAGCATCAACCAGCGTATTAAGTCCTTTGGACATGCCCATCGTGTGCAACCGGCCCACGTAGCCCACGACAAACGCATGAGCGGGGATGCCGAGTGCTGCGCGAGCCTCTGATCGCGAAGGCAACTGCGCGAAACGCTCGGCGCGGATGCCGTCGTGAGCTACGAGCACGCGCTCTGCCCCCAGTTCACGGAGCAGGTTGGCGAGGTGCCCCGTGATGGGGACGACGGTGGCACGGCGGGCGATGAATCCCTGCAGCATTCGCCCTGGCCGCGACCTATGCGCCTGGTGGACTTCGTAAACGAGCGGTGTACGGGGGCGTAACAGGGCCAGCGCCGCGCCGATGAACAGATCGCGGGTGAACAGCACGTCCACGCGCCGAAACAAAAGCCAGGCCAGCACCGATAGCATATAGGTAAAGGTCTGCGTCAGGAACGCGATGTGATGACGTGGAAACAGGGGAAATAGGTCGATGCACGGCAGACGCACCAATGCAAAATTGCGCTTGACGCCGTAGTGTTCCCACACCGAGTCGATGGCGTTCATCTCCGGCGTATTGAAGCGGCGCGGCGCAACCAGCGTTACATCGTAGCCTACGTCGGCAAGGGCCTCGCACATCTGCACGATTTGCAGCCCGTGTGCCTTCTCAGTCGGAATGCGGTTGTTGCTGAGATAGATCATACGTGGTTTAGCCATGTGATGTTGCCTCGCTCATCAGGTGGGCGATGCGGTCCATCAGGCTATCGAGCGAGTGGGCCGCGATGGTACGCTCTCGCAGGGCCGCGCCGATGGCGGCGCGCTGGTCGGGCGTCATCGCGAGGATTTGCGACAACCTTTCGGCGAGCACCTCATCGTCCGCATCGTAGGGCAGATATAGCAGGTCGGCGAACTCGCCCAGCAGGGGCAGGAAGTCCCGGTTGGTGACCACAACCGGTTTGCCGGCCAGCATGCCTTCCAATGCCGCCTTGTCAAACAACCCCGGTGGGCTGAGGTTCACGGCAACGGCGCTCTGGTGAATGCGGTGCACGGCTTCAGCGTGGGGCAGCGGCCCGGTGAGCGTTACCGGAGGGGGCGGATCAAACCGGCGAATCAAAGCGTCCAGTTCGCCGGGGTAGTCTGGCTCGTTTTCCACCGGCCCGCCGACCAGCGTCACGGCAAAGGGGCTGGCATCCCCTCGCGCCGCAAGTCGTGCTGCCGCACGGATCAACCAGTCCTGGCGCTTGATGCGGGCCAGCCGCGCTACCTGGATGATGGTTGGGGGCGCGAGTTCCCTTTCGGCAGCGGGAAACAGCGCGGTGTCGATGCCGTGCCCCATGACGTGTAATTTGTTTGTTGGCAGCGGGAAACTACCCGGCGACGCGGTCAGAATGTGGGTTGCCAGCCGCCGCGCGAGGCGTAACTCCGCGCTAACCTGGCGGTGCGTGTACCACAAGAACAGCGGTTTGCGGTGCAGGCGCGTCCAGGGGGCGGCGAACCACACATAGCGCGGGATCATGTGGCAAAACACACCATCTGTCTGCGGCACGAGCGTGCGCAGAGCTTGCATCAGCCGGTTCGCCTGGACGGCGCGCCCCGTCCCCGCCTCTTTGCCCATGCTATGCACTGTTACATTAGCCGGTACGGGCGGGTTGGCCTGTTCCTGGCAGATCACATGCAATTGATCCAGCCGGGCCGCCAGCAGCTCCACCCACCGCATGACGAAACCGGCGCGGTCATCCACCGGATCAAGCTTGCGTGTGATCATGATCCAACGCATATCAACCGCCCCCGCCGGCAACTTCGAGCGTCCGGCGATAGGTGGCGGCAACGCGGTCAAGCTGGCGCTCGTAGTCGAAGCGCTCGACCACGTCTGCGCGGCCCGCTGCGCCCATCGCCCGCGCCCGCTCCGGATCGTTCAGTAGTTCCAGGATCGCTGCGGCCAGCGCTGCCGGTGTATGCGGGGTTAGCAGACCGGTTTCGCCGCGCCGGACGACCTCGTCCGCGCCCAGGTGATCAGTCGAGACCACCGGCGTTCCGGCGGCCAGCGCCTCCATCAGCACCTTCGGCACGCCCTCATAGCGCGAGGTGTGCACGTAAATATCGGCCATCTGGTAATAGGCGGGCAGGTCATCGTGATCCACGCGCCCAGGGAAGATCACGCCCAGCGCTTCGGCCTGGCGCTTGAAGTCGGGCCACGTGTCGAACTTACCCACCATGACCAGTCGCACGTCTGGGCGTTGGGCCTGGGCTTGCCGGTAGGTATCCAGCAGCAGTTCAATGTGCTTAAACGCATAGGGAAAACCAACCCACAGGATCACGGGCGCATGCGGCGCGATTCCCAGCGTCTCCCGCAGCGCCGCCAACTCGGACGGCGGGCGATCAACAGCAAAGATCGCCACGTTCGCTGGAGTCGTCAGCACAGCGATACGGTCGGCGGGCACGCCACGCCGCACGTAGATCGCCTTCTCGCGCTCGGTCAGCACGCGGTGGGTGTCGGCGCGAGGGACGATAAACTGGGCCAGCGCATAGAGAAAGCGGTTCCGTAGGGGCCGTTCGGCGATCCAGTGTGGGTTCTCGAAAAAATGGCTGTGACTCTGCACGTCCAGCGGCACGCCGAACCGCCATTTGAGCAACACCCCGACCAGCCCGGTGGCGAAAGGGTCTTGAGTAGTAACGACGTCTACGGGCGTTGTTCGCAGGATACGGGCAGCTACCCGGTACGCCACCCACGGATACAGCGCCGGGCGCGTATTGGTTGGGTAGACGGTGAAATTGTCCACATAGCGACACACCGGCTTGCGATCCGATATGGGGTTGTAGGTGACGACCGTCACCCGCCCAATACGCCGCGCGTACTCAATGTGACGCTGCACGGTGTTACCGTGTGGATCGCCGAGCATGCTGGCGTCCAGGCCGATCATCATAACGTGCATGTGTCCTCCAGGAGGGCAACGGTTTGCGCGACCAGCGAAGACCACTGGAAACGTTCCAGCCCTTCGCTTGTATGCGCGGCCAGCCGTTCGCGCGTATCGCCCGACAGCGCGACGCGCAAGGTTTCGACCAGCGCGGCGTGATCCACATACGGAACCAGCATCCCGTTGGTATCGTGCGTGACAATTTCCGGGTTGCCGCCTTTGTCGCTGGCGATAACCGGCGTGCCCGCCAGCAGCGATTCCAGCAGGACATGCGACAGGCCTTCATAGCCCGAATAGAGTACCGTGTAGTCAGCCGCGCGGAAGTATAATGCCATGCGTTCACGCGGAACGCGCCCCAGAAAGGTGACCCGCTCAGCGACATGCGCCTTAGCCGCCAGCCCGCGCAGCCGCGCTTCGTCAGGGCCGTCGCCCGCAACCAGCAGGCGAGCATCCGGCACGTGGGGCAGTGCGCCTATCAGGTGGTCGATGCCCTTCCAGCGCACCAGCCGCGCGACGGTCAATAGCAGTGGCTCCGCACCAAGCCCCAATGCTTCGCGGGCATCCGCCTGGGTGATGGGAGACGCCTGGGCATGGGGGGCGAGCGCATTGGTGATGACCTGCACCCGTTCGGGCGGCGCGCCCCAGCCAATGACCATGTCACGCAGGTAGCGGCTTGGCACGATGATGCGGTCAACCCGGCGGACTTCGCGGGCACGCTGGGCCTGGATCAGCCGCACGCGCCAACCGTACCGCCCGGTCTGGAACGAGTCGATGTCCTCATCGGGTGGTATCCACCCTTTGTTAATGGCGCGTTCCCAGGCCAGGTCGCCCACAACCTTGAGTACGCGCGGGACGCGGCTTCCCCCGATGAGAGGCAATCCGAGGCTGTTGGCGAACACAAGGTCGGCATGGCGCATCTCGCGCCACGCGGCGCAGGCATAGTGTGCCATCCGCACCGGCAACAGGCGGCGGGGAACACGTCGCAAGGGATAGGGATAATCACCGCAATCACCGGCAGGCCCACCACCAAAGGTCAGCACATGCACGTCGTGCCCCCGTGCCTGGAGTTCAGGCAGCAGCCGGTACAGATAGGTCGCCGGGCCGCCCGGCTCTGGGTGGAAAATGCCTGACACCACAAAGATGCGCATGGTCATATAATAGTTTGGTGACACACAGGGGCGTATACACTATACGCCCCTATCATACAAGCAAACGGTTCGATTGTCGCCCGTGCATTAGAGCCGCACGACGCGGGCCTTCCCGGTTTGCTTGCCGATCTTGTTGCGGGTATCGACCACCAGCCTGGCGTATTTCAGAATGAAAGCCGGATCGTAGACGGAGTGGTCGGTGACGATGATGACACAATCCTGCCCGGCCAACCAATCGGGGGTCAGTTCGACGCCGGTAGCCAGGCGCTCGCCACTCAAGCGCACCGAGGGCACGTAGGGATCGTTGAACGAGACGATCGCGCCCTTTTCCTCAAGCAATTCGTAAATGTCAAGCGCAGGCGATTCGCGCACGTCATCAATATCACGCTTGTAGGCCATGCCGAGGAGACCAACCTTCGCTCCATTGAGCGCCTTGCCATCTTCGTTGAGCGCTTCTGTGACCAACTTGACCACGTAGTAAGGCATGGACGTGTTGATTTCGCTGGCGAGATCGATAAAACGAGCCGTGTAATTGAGCGAGCGCAACTTCCAACTCAGGTACAGCGGGTCGATGGGGATGCAGTGCCCGCCCAGGCCAGGGCCGGGATAGAAGGGCATGTACCCAAATGGTTTGCTCTTGGCCGCTTCGATTACTTCCCACACGTCGAGACCCAGCCGCGCACACATGATCGCCATTTCGTTCACCAGGCCGATGTTCACCGCGCGGAAGGTGTTTTCCAACAGTTTGACCATTTCGGCGGCAGTTGGCGACGACACCTGCACGACCTTGCTCACGGCTGGTTCGTACAACGCGGTGACGGCTTCAGTACAGGCCGGTGTCACGCCGCCAACAACTTTTGGTGTATTGTGAACTCCATAAGTTGGATTGCCGGGATCAACGCGCTCCGGGGAAAAGGCGACGAACACGTCTTCGCCGGCTTTCAGCCCGTTGTCGAGCAGGCGCGGGAGGATAACTTCTTCGGTTGTGCCGGGATAGGTCGTGCTCTCCAGCACGATCAGCATCCCCGGACGGCAGATTTTTGCCACTTCGTCCCCTGCGGCGACGACATAGCTCATATCCGGGTCTTTCGTCTTGCGCAGCGGTGTTGGCACGCAAATACTGATTACGTCAGCGTCGACCAGATCGTCATACGAGGTGGTGGCGCTCAACTTGCCAGACTTGACCAGTGGCGCGAGGTCTTCAGTCGGCACATCAGGGATGTAGCTCTCCCCCGCGTTCAGTTTGTCGACTTTGTCCTGCAAAATGTCCAGCCCGACGACGGTATACCCCACCCGCGCGAATTCGACGGCCAGCGGTAAGCCCACATAGCCCATGCCGATTACGCCCACCTTCGCCGTGCGATTATGCAGGCGTTCAAGAAGTTGTTGCTTATAGTTAGTCATGCTTCCGTCCCAAAGTGACTTATACGGTTCGAAAACCGGGCATCAAGTGGGAGCGATTATAGCCTGTCGCCTCAAGCGGGACAATGATGGTCATCCCACGCTTGCCTGACAGGCGTCACATTTTGTGAATAAATTCACTAATTGCACAAGTATAACGAGTTGAGGCTCGCAGGCAGCGTGACCCCGCGCTATACTGATGTTACCAACGCGCTGCAATCTGTGGCGCGCGAACCGTGACGGTTAGCCGATACAAGTAGAGCGAATCCATGCGACTGGGAATCATCGGACTGCCCAACAGTGGCAAGACCACAATTTTTAATGCGCTGACGGGGAGCGATTACCCGATCGAGCCGTTTTCGTCCGGTCAGTTGGAGGTGCACACGGCGGTGGTAGATGTGCCCGACGCGCGGCTAGACCACCTCAGCCGTGCGTTCAAGCCCAAGAAAACCACGTATGCGACCGTGACTTACACCGACATCGGGGGGTTGGACAAAGGCATCGGTGAAGGTGGGCTAAGTGGCCCCATGCGCAACGAATTGCAGCAGGTGGATGCCTTCGTGCATGTGGTGCGCGCTTTCGAAGATGACACGGTGCTGCATACGCTGGATACAGTCGATCCGGTTCGTGACCTGGAAATCATTGACGGCGAATTCCTGTTGCTCGACCTGATCGCCGTTGAGAACCGGCTGGCCCGGCTGGAAGAAGATCGCAAGAAGGGCAAAACCGAGAACAAGCAACAAAACGCTCTCGAAACGGCGCTGATGGAACGGCTTCATGCCCAACTCGAAGCCGGGCAACCGCTGCGCGATATGGACCTGACACCCGACGAGATCAGGCTGGTGCGCGGATACGGGTTCCTCACGCTCAAGCCGGTGCTGGTCATCTTCAACACCGGCGATGATGGCCGCGACCCGGCCCAAGACCTGGCCTATGATCACAAGCGCACCCTGATCACGACGCTGCAAGGCAAGCTCGAAGCCGAGATCGCCCAGCTTGATGACCCGGACGACGTGGCGATGTTCCTGGCCGAATATAACATCGAGCGTCCCAGCCGCGAGCGGGTGTTGCAACTGTCGTATGACTTGCTGGGCATTCACTCGTTCTTCACCTATAGTGGTGACGAGGTGCGCGCCTGGCCACTGCGCAAAGGTGGCACCGCCCTTGAAGCTGCCGGCGCAGTCCACACGGACCTGGCGCGGGGGTTCATTCGCGCTGAAGTGGTTTCCTATGAGGATTTCGTGGCTGCGGGCAGCAGCATGAACGCGGTCAAGGCCCAGGGCAAAATGCGCCTGGAAGGGCGCGACTACGTGGTGCGAGACGGCGACATCATCACCATCCGGTTCAACGTGTAGCTGTGCGACATGCCTCGTGTCGTTAGCTGGCCTTCACGCCAGATAGCGAGCAAACCAATCGACCACCCGGCGGTTGTACGCGTCCGGGTGGTTTTTGTATGCCTCGCGGTGGCCGCAGTCACCCAACCGCCATACGTCCACCGGGCCGTTGATCAGTTCCGCCAGGGCGTTCATATCATCTGGTGATACGAACGGGTCGCGGTCACCGTGAATGAGGAAGGTCGGGGCCGTGATGCGGGCGGCCAGGTCGATGGGGTTTGCGCGAAATAGTTCGTAGTGGGTGCGCAGCGACCCGGCGAGCAGAATCAACCAGGCGAATGCACGCGCCGGCGGCCCCGGTAGCCCGCGCAACCGCATATAGCCGGTGAGAATACCCGCCAGGCGGGGGTACGCGCCGTCAACCACCAGCGCCGCGATACGCTCATCCTGGGCTGCGACCATCAGCGCCACGCCCGCGCCCATACTGAAACCCAACACACCAACGCGTGCGATGCCGCGTTCTCGTTCCAGGTAGTCCAGTGCGCCGAACAGGTCAGCCTGTTCGAGCGCGCCAATGGTCACAATGTTTCCCTCCGAGCGCCCGTGTGCCCGGAAGTCGAACATCAGCACGTTGTAATTCGCATGGTGCAGCGGTACGGCCTGGGGAACGTCTTTGTCCATGCTGCCATTTTGACCGGCGCACATGATGACGGTTCCGCGTGCGTGGTCGTGGGCGGGTATCCACCAGCCGCCCAACACCAACCCATCACGGCTGGGGAACGTGACTTCTTCGTAGGGCATTCCGTGCTGCCCTGGATCGTCGGCGGGGTCCGGTTCCCGGCGGCACATGAGCGGGATTGTGGCGGCATAGGCAAGCGCCAGCGCCAACAGCGCCCACGTGCTGATGATCCATAGTACGGCCAGGGCGGTGATCATAATCTCACTTGATCGATGGCATGTTATATCTTCAATTGCTTGACATAGGGACGTAGTGCCGCCTCAAACCGCACCATCATGTCAATTAATTTCTCGTGTATTTCGTCCCAGTTGTCGTCACGATACCCGCCGACATTGGTGTCCTTGTGAATTCGACAGGCACGCTTTCCTTCCAAACGTTTCCATGTGAGTTCTTCATCGTAAGCGGTTTCGATCGCTTCCCTATGAGCAAGGAGTTGATCAAACATCGCTTTATTCTCGCTTTCACTACCCCGGTCAATATACAACTCGACCCGCGCATCATGCTGGCGAACCACATAGTTATAGCTTAGACCGCTTAAGCCAGCACCAGTGGCAACCCATGAATCGCGGCTTGGCGAGATGTTGGCATGCAGTTTTGTTCGTTCGCGAGCTTTTTCCAGCAGCCCGCTCCAGAAGTCAAAGCGTAGCTTCTGGCGTTCGGAGAGTTCCCGCTTGGTTTTACCCACTTCACGACTTTCTGCACTCGGTCCCACAATCTGGGTCAGCAGGGGGGCCGGAGGCGAGTTGCCAATTCGAACTGCTTCGACCTTGACCATATAAAATGAACCAGAAGAAGCCTCGTTCAGCCACGATATTGCCTTGATGTGTTCGGAGCGCGGTTTTGCCACTATCCAGATGGCAATTTCCGCCCCAATGGAAGAAAGATACGTGACGACTTTCCCTAGATGGTCATGGTCACTACTCTCGAGTTGATTCTCAATAATGACCGGACGGCCTGATTCATCCTCTGCCAGCAGATCGATGTTGAATTCGCCAGCGGCCTTTTCAGCCTCCGCGCTCGCCAAATTAAGACCAAGCGCTTCATTAAGCACATCCAGATTGTCTTGCAGCCATTGGCTAAAATCATACGCTTCATGCGGCCATACCTCGCGCAAAGAAACGCGCTCCAGACGTTCGATTGTTGTCATAATGTCACCCTCCTCTTAGTGATGACAGGATCGCCGCCTCAAATCCCCAAAGCAGGCGAATATGCTGCTTTAGTCCCCCATGTTAGTGCCGATCCGTCGTGCGCTCTCAATCCAGGGGTGATCAAGCGGAACGACCTTGCGCTTGCCCGCCACCAAATCGAGCGGCACTGGCTCGGTGCCATCGTTTCGCGCCGCCACCATCACGCCATGCACCCCTTCTGCGATCAGGTCAGCGCAGGTCGTGCCGAGCCGTGTTGCGAGCAAGCGATCGGTAGCGGATGGCGTCCCGCCCCTTTGGAGGTGGCCCAGAATGGTCACCCGCGATTCGAGCCGGGTCAATCGCTCCAGTTGACGGGCCAGGTGTACGGTGCTGTCAGCCTGGCCCGCTTCGAGTTCGGCAAGGCGGGCGGCGGCTTTGGCTTCTTTTTTGGGATCACCTTTTTTCTGCGCTTTCTTCAGCGCCTTGCGAGCGGCAGCGATGGCCTGCGCGTCTTCTTTGGACATCGCGCCTTCGGAGACGGAGACGATGGAGAACGCCTTGCCGCCCCGGTAGCGTTCCAGGATGGACTCGGCGACCTTTTCCACGTCGTAGGGAATCTCCGGAATCAGGATCACATCCGCGCCCCCGGCTATACCTGCTCCCAGCGCCAGCCAGCCGGCGTTATGCCCCATCACCTCAACCACGATGATGCGGTGGTGGCTGTGAGCGGTGCTGTGCAGGCGGTCAATCGCTTCGGTGGCGATTCCCAGCGCCGTATCGAAGCCGAATGTGACATCGGTCATGGCGACATCGTTGTCGATGGTTTTGGGCAAGGTGATCACATTGAGGCCGTGCTGCATCAGGCGGTAGGCGTTCTTCTGCGTGCCGCCGCCACCCAGGCACACGAGCACGTCCAGGTTATGTTTTTCGTAGTTGGCGACGATCACATCGGTCATGTCCAGCTCCTGCCCGCCCATGACCATGCGGTGCGGCTTGTCGCGGCTGGTACCCAGGATCGTGCCGCCGATAGTGAGAATGCCGGACAACGCCGCGCGATCCAGGCGCACGATGCGGTTTTCCATCAGGCCCCGGAACCCATCGCGGAACCCGATCACGTTCATGCCGTAGACGCCCGAAGCCGCCTTGCCCACGCCGCGCAGTGCCGCGTTGAGGCCGGGGCTATCGCCCCCTGCTGTTAATATCCCGATATGTTTGGCCATGATCGCTTTCCTTCATACTCACATGCCTGCGCCGGAGAGTTTACCCCATCGCAGCCCCTACTGATGATCTAAGAAGTTCCATCATTCCGGTGACCATCCCATCAAGAGGGCCTCAGCCGCGTCCAGGGGGGCGGTTGCGGATAACGCTTCCTCGCGGCCAGCGCGTGCAATCTCCAGGGGCACCAGGGAACGCTCGGTGCTACATTCAATATGCCACAAATCGGACGCATTGCGTACCGCCTGTATCGCCTCATTGAGGTGCTGCTCGATAGGAACTGCGTTCGTATGGGTTTGCCGCGCCTCACCGGATAGGTTCAACAGTTCCGGGACAGGGATTGCCTCGTCACATGACACGGCTTCGCCAACGATCAACCTGTCCCACAAGTCTAACGCGGCGGTCTGGGCCAGCCGTGTTTCGTGCAGGCGGGCGGAGAGCGTGGCGCGGACTTCCGCGGGCGTGATCGCCGTGCGTCCGGTCAGCGTGCAGCTCACCAGCGCCAGAAAGACGACCCCCAGTCCCGCGATTCGTGTTGCCATGCGCTCACTTGACGATTAGCTGGCGTTCGGGTCTTGATGGTAGCCATTTTATGCCGGGACACGGTACAATGCGAGCCGGATTATTGCCATGCATGGAGAAATGTCACCGGTATGAGCGTTCGCCGTTGGTTGACTCTGATCATTCTTGTGGCCGTTGTCGGGCGGCTGGCGTTTATCCTCCTCTTCGATCATACGCTCTCGCTGCAAACATCCGGCTATGATGCGTATGCCGTCAACGTGATGGAGGGACGCGGCTACACGCGCTTTGACGACCGCGACGCCGACTCCGACCTCCCGCCCCTGTACCCGTTCTTCCTGGTGGGCGTGTACAAGGCATTGGGCCGCGACCCGATCGCGGTGGCCGTGGTGCAGATCGGCTTGGATGTGCTGACCACCTTGATGCTGTTCTGGATCGGGCGGCGCGTGGCGGGTGAAGCCGTCGGGTTGCTGGCGGCGGCGTTTTATGGGTTTTACCCGTACCTGTTGTATCAAAATCTCACGCTCAACGACACGGGGATTTTCATTTTCCTGCTGACTGCTGGCATTGTGGCGGGGTACAAGGCCCGCGATACCCGCGATTGGCGCTGGGCAGTCACGCTCGGGGTGGCGTTTGGACTGGGCGCGTTGACCAAAACGCTGATCGTGCTGGTGCTGCCGTTGCTGACGTGGTGGTGGTGGCGGCGCGTGGGGTTCCGCGCGGCAGTTACCTTGAGCGTGGTGAGTGGGTTGGCACTGGTGGCCGTGGTAGCGCCTTGGGTCATTCGCAATTCACGGCTGCACGGCGAACTCGTGCTGATCAGCACCAACG